>NZ_BAAJLX010000019.1:0-53822 GCF_057543495.1 Colwellia sp. SU-HH01217
GAAAATTTATTTTTAGTTAACGAATGTTTTTAAATCATTCCTTTATAATTTCTTCTTTAACGGTTGTTTCAATTTTTGCAATAACACGACGATTTAACTTATGATCTTCAGGTGTAGTCCCCGAAGAAATTAATTCTGTTTCTCCTAAGCCTTTGGCTGTTAAACGGCTAGCATCGACAGAGAATTCGTTCACTAGGATTTCTTTTACTTTATCAGCACGCTTTTGAGAAAGTGTTAAGTTGTACTCTTCGGTACCAACTGCCGAACTGTGGCCTTCAATAACAACAGTTGTGTTGGTGTACTCTTTCATAAAATCAGCTAAACGATGAATATCATTAACTTCTGCTGGCTTTACTTTTGCACTGTTATTTTCAAAGGTGACATTCATAGTAATAGCAACAGACTTCTCTGAATATAAAGCACAACCTTTTGAATCAACTTTTACATTTGCGTGAGTATTTGGGCAATTATCTTGCTCATCACTAACACCATCTTTGTCCGTATCAATTTTCATTGGTGAAGTCGCAACTGCTGCTTCTACGACAGAGGCTTTTTTCACGGTTGGAGATTTTTTTACATCACCAAAAGCGTATTTAAAACCTATTTTTAGTCCTTGATCGGTAAATCCATTATCAATATCACGATAAACAGCTGCTTCACTATAAATAGAAACGCGATCATTAATTGCTAAGCTATATCCTGCACCCGCATTAACGGCATTGTAACTTTTGGTATTATTAAAACGTTTGGCCCCTGCAAAAACATATAAACCAGTCTCTTCGATTTTATAAATAGCGTCTAGACCAAAACGTGAGCCATATTCAGTGCCATTACCATTATTTACATTGTAGCGATCTGTAGCCAATTCAAATCTAACATTCCATTGGTCGTTAATAATTTTTTGGAGATCAATGCCAATACCTCGACCTGATTCTATTTGTTTCCAGTCAAGATTGTATTCTTTATTGGTGCTTGATTTAATATATTCGCCAAAAACACCAATTTCCCATGTTTTATCGATGTCTTGTGCGGCTAATGGTGAAGTGATAAGTGCTGCTAAGAGTGAAACTTTGAAAGTTCTCATGATTAACTCCTTGTTAATTTTCATGTTGTGAGATTTTTGTTCTATCCCGAAAAGTTAATATTTCGCATTAACCTCTCCTTATTGATGAACCGGTGAAAAATCAGCCGTTAAGCCAATAACCATATAAGTTGAGCCTATAATGTAGCATAAGTGTAAAATAATTGTGTTTTATGCGTAGTAATAGTCAAATTTTGTAAAAAATCTTTATTAAAAACGCCATTGCTTGTGTGTAAGATCAACACATCGTATAGTATCGGTGTGCGGTAACCCCATAATAAGCTAATAATAAAATAATTATTTCTAGGACTGAAAATGACACGATTAATGCTTTTAATTTCTTTGGTTTGTGCTTCTTTACTTGCAGGCTGCGTACAAGTTACTGAAGAGTACCCGATGAGAACAACCCAACTAGCCGTTTCGAGCGCGAGAGATTTACCTATTACTTATCCTCTTGGCAGCAAATTTGCGTTATCTCCAAAGCATTTAAAAGCAATGTCAGCTCAACCAGAGTTGTTGCAAAATACTTATAGCTATTACTCTCAAGCTATTGTTAATAATCTCAAGGCCAAGGGGTATGTCTTAGCACAGGCCGGAGATAAGGTTGATTTTTACGTAGGTTTTGGTCTTGCATTAAGTAAAGATTTAACCGATACCATGATTAATGAAAAGTTTGGCGTTACTCCGGGGTTACACGAAGACGGCGAACATATGAAAGGTAGCTTTCTTATAGAAGTGGATGATGCCATAACACAACAACGTGTTTGGCGTGGGACTGCACAAGGCTATGTACATAACGAATACACAATTGAGCAGCATAATGAGCGTGCAGCTAAAGTCGTGAACATGTTACTGACACAATATTACAGTGAAAAATAACAATTAATTACGGTAGCATTCCTTTAAATTTGTTTAAATAAAATCTGAAGCTATAACATTATTGAGGTATTCAACATGATGAAAATGATTACATTAATATTCTCTTCAGTTTTATTTATATCGTTAAATATATCGTCAGCTATGGCGGCAGAAGTTGAAGTTACTTGGACTGATCCTGATAAATATACCGACATACATGCAGGAGAAGATAATCGTGCCAGTTTTAGATCACGCACTTTTGCTAATTTTGATAAGCATTTTGCTAAATTAGCCAAAAAATTACCTGACGGTTTAACATTAAAGGTAGATGTTAGTAATGTCGATCTTGCAGGCTCAACCTTCCATGCTGGCATTAGTAGAATCCGAGTGATTAAAGATACCTACCCACCCCGTATGAAGTTTTCATATCAACTCCTTAATGCTGATAAGAAGGTTGAATTATCTGGTGAGGCCGATCTAAAAAATATGAGTTTTATGACAGGAACACAATTGAGGTATCGTAATCAAGCATTAGGTTATGAGAAAGAGTTACTAGATAAATGGTTTGCTGAAACATTTAAGCAGCAAATAGTTAAATAATCATTTACTTCACACCGCTTAGTTGCGTTACCCCAATGAAAAATAGCCGCTTTATGCGGCTTTTTTACACTTTGAATTTGTATTAACAATTCATATAGTGAGTTCAGCGCTTTAAAAATAAAGTTATTGGCAATGATATAACATGCTCATATAATCATTTAGTTAACCTCATTATCATGATATTAAGCTAACTGGAAATTTACATGAAGCATACCTATACGTTTGTCACCTTTCTTTTTATTTTGCTCTTTAGTCAAGCATCACTTGGACAAACGACACAAAAGGCAGATGTTTCTTTAAAAGATATATTAGAAACAAGTAGCGCCCAAGAGGTTATCCAAGAATCATCTAGTCCTATTAATAGAGAAAACATTCCTGAAGATACTTATAATCGCGGTGAACCTAGAAGTAGTATGCAAGGCTTCACAGATGCTGCACGAGCCAATAATTATGAGTTGGCAAGCCACTATCTTGATTATCGAAATGTTAGTAAAGATACGTTAACTATTGGAAAAGAAGAGTTAGCGAGAAAGTTAGCGATTGTACTTAATAGAACGCTATGGCTCAACTTTGATCAAATTAGCGATCAGCCATTAGGCAATTTGCAAGATTCATTACCCAGCTACCGTGAATTGATTGGTAGTGTTGAGACAAAAAATGGACATGTTAATTTATATCTTCAACGAGTTCCTCGAGAGAAAGACAAAGTTAAAATTTGGAAAATATCGAATGCCACGGTAAGTAAAATTCCTACGCTGAGTAAAGAGTTTGCCTATACGCCACTAGGTGAATGGTTATCGGTAAAACTGCCGGCTAAAAGCTTTTTAGGTGTGATGATGTGGCAATGGTGCTATTTTCTATTAATGTTCGCCATGCTTTATGTTATTGCCAAAGTGATTACTTGGCTGGCTAGTACTGTAATAAAGTACGTATATCCAAAAGTTACCGTTAATACACAAAAATTCATTAAAAATCCTTTCGCATTGTTAGTGACAGTTTTTCTTTTAAGAAGCTTTATGCCAGAAGAAAATCAGACTCTGGCTACTAAAGCGATTTCTGAAGGAGCAACATTGTATGTTATAGCATGGTTGTGGGTGTTCTTTAGATTTGTCGATTTAATGAAAGTTGTCTTGGCAGATAAATTTATCGCGCAGGACAAGCCACTTGCGGTGTATTTATTACGCCCAGCGGGCACTGTTATTAAGTCATTTGTTACAATTGTTGCTATTCTTATTTGGTTTGAAAACTTGGGCTTTAGTGCCAGTACTTTGTTGGCTGGTCTGGGGATTGGTGGTTTAGCAATTGCATTAGCGGCTCAAAAAACGGTTGAAAACATTATTGCGGCTATTACGTTATATACATCTGCACCTGTTCGTATTGGTGACTTTTGTCAATTTGGTAAACAAAGTGGAGTAGTGGAGGAAATAGGTCTTCGTTCCACTCGTATCCGTACTTTAGATCGTACAGTTTTATATGTGGCAAATGCTCAATTTATTGATATGCAAATTGAAAATTATTCTGAACGTGAAAAAATTGCTTTTAGACCTAAATTGAAACTTTCATGTCAATGCAAAAACAGTGATGTTGAACAATTTATTCAAGCATTACATACTCAACTTAAAGAAATGAATAATGTTGCCAATGAGCCATTACGAGTACATTTTAGAGGCTTTAGTTCGTGGGCACTTAATGTTGAAGTTTTAGCTTATATAAAAACCACTGACTTTGATGAATATTTAGCCGTAGGTGAAGAAATAAACCTTAAAATTTTAGCTTTATTAGAGCAACATGGTTGTAACTTAGCCGGACCTGTAGATTTTCGAAATCAATATCAAACACAAGCTTAATTATTAAATTTATAAAAATAGGGAATTTATGCACATACTTAAAAGTATATCAGTGCTTTCATTAGCAACCTTAATTACCATAGCCGATGTTTATGCTGCGGAAACATCAGTAGAAATAACGCCACTTATCGGATATCGCTTTGGTGGCGATTTCGATGTAGAAAACTCAGTAAGTAATTCTAACTCTACAATAAAATTGGTGGAAGGCAATAGTTACGGACTCATTGTTGCTTGGCCCTACACGATAAAACAGCAAGGTGAGTTGCTTGTTAGCCATTATAAAACTGAATTTAATCAAGCCAGTTTAACGAATAACGTGAATTTGTTTAATGATGATGGTGTAGGGGTTACTTACGCTCATTTGGGGGGGAATGTGCCGATAAGTGACGGGGCTATTCCTTTTTGGGTAACAGGAGGATTGGGGCTTACTCACTTCTCACCTGATGATAGTGAATTAAACAGTGAAACGCGTTTTTCTATGAATATAGGTTTGAATACACAACTGGCAATAACCGAACAGTTAAGTTTTAGGATGGAAGGTCGACTTTATGGCACCTTTTTTAACTCTGAAAGCGAAGTTTTTTGTGACAACAATGCGTGTAATATTTATATTTCAAGCAATGTTTGGTTACAAAGTGAAGTTAATGCCGGTTTAACATTTAAGTTTTAGTATTTTTTATAAGTTAACGTTAATTAACAATACGTCGTTTGATAAATTTGTCAGTCCCTTTTAATTAAAGGGACTAAATATACAGTCCAATAGTTTTGGCGATAAACTGTTAATTTTCTATGCTTTGCTCACGCTTTGCTCGAAACTGGCTAATACAGTAAAAAGTTGTTCAATCTTTTTCACTAAGAGTACTAATGTTTCTTTAGCTTGTGTTTGTTGCCATAGCACTAAATCATCAGCAACTTCTTCAACGTACGGTTGAAAAGTATTGGCAGCGCACTTAAATCCTGCATCTTTTTTGAAGATATTATCAAAAGAAGCTTGTTTGGCCTCTCTTAATTTAGCTAATGTTTCATCGGCACTTAATGATTTTTTCAATATAATTGAAATATTTTCGATGAGTTGTTGATTAATGTTTTGAGTCATTATAATTCACGGTTAAACGATGTTAGCCCTATTATGTCAAATTAATAGGCGTTTTGTTAGCTTCACCAGCAATTTCTCGGACTAATTTGGGCATTAAAAAACCGGGTAAAATAGCCATTAATTGGTTAACTATTTTAACCGCTTGTGTTTCGGTTACATCAAAATGCGCCGCACCTTGAACTTGGTCGAACATGTGCAAATAATAGGGCTGAATGCCATTGTCAAAAAGTTTCTCACTTAATTCAGCCAAAATTTCAGCTTGATCATTAACCCCTTTTAATAAAACACTTTGATTGAATAAAGGGATCCTAGCTTGTAACAAAGGTTCTATAGCAGCGGTGAACAGCTTATCTATTTCATTAGCGTGATTAATATGAAAGACCATGGTTGCTTTTAACCGCGTATCTTTAAGTAAGGCAACAAGCTCAGTGGTAACTCTTGTTGGAATAACCACAGGAAGACGAGTATGAATACGTAAGCGCTTGACATGGTTTATGTTTTCAATATGTTTGACCAACCAGGTTAAATGTTCGTCACTCGCCATTAATGGATCGCCACCACTAAAAATAACCTCGGTAATCTCTTGGTGTTGCAATATATAGTCTAAGGCTTTTTGCCAGCGCACTTTGTTTGGGCTATTGTCGGCATAAGGAAAATGGCGACGAAAACAATATCGACAATTTACAGCACAACCTGATTTTACAATAAGCAATACTCGATGCTTGTATTTATGCAATAAACCTTCGACTGCTGTGTCATGTTCTTCGAGCGGGTCTGTTATAAAACCTTCAGTCATTAAAAATTCGTCTGATAAAGGCATAACTTGCTTAAGTAAGGGATCGTTTATATCGCCTTTTGTCATTTTATTAATAAATGGTAGAGGCACTCTCACCGGAAATAACTTTCGCGCGCTAAAGTGTTGTAAGTAGTCTTCAGGGGCAATATTTAGCTTTTCAAGTAGCTTTTTAGGATCAGTAACAACATTTGCCAATTCTTTTTGCCAACTAAGGTGCATTTTCTCACCAATATGGGGTATTATTTGCGAAATTTCTAAATTCAATTTAACTCCCTGTGTAGTTCATCTATTTATTATGGATAATTTTTAGCAGGAGAACCTAAGCTAGGTAAGAGAATAAACTATTATGGCAACTTTCAGTACAAATCAATTCAAAGCTGGTCTTAAAATTATGCTTGATGGCGAACCTTGTAACATTCTTGAGAATGAATTGGTAAAGCCTGGTAAAGGACAAGCATTTAACCGTGTTAAAATTCGTAAACTTGTTTCGGGCAAAGTTTTAGAAAAAACATTTAAGTCTGGTGAATCTGTTGAAGGTGCTGATGTAATGGACGTCGAGTTAGCCTACTTGTATGCTGATGGCGAGTTCTGGCATTTCATGAACAATGATACATTTGAGCAATTAGGTGCAGACGAAAAAGCCGTTGGCGAAAACGTTAAATGGCTAGTAGAAGGTGATATTTCAACGATTACTTTATGGAATGGTACTCCAATTGCTGTATTGCCCCCTAATTTTGTTGAAATTGATATTACTGAAACAGACCCAGGGTTAAAGGGTGATACTGCTGGTACAGGCGGTAAACCAGCAACACTTGCTACAGGTGCTGTTGTTCGTGTGCCATTGTTTGTTCAAATAGGTGAAAAAGTAAGAATTGATACACGCAGTGGCGAATATGTCTCGCGTGCATCTAAAGCACAATAACGATTTATCATTAAAAAGGGAAATAACATGTTAATCAAAAAAACAGCAGCAATGGGGTTGTTTGTCGCAAGCCTAGTTGTTGGTTACGCAAGCGATGCATCAGCTAACCAAACTAAACGAGCGGGTAAGTGGGAATCGACTTTTCAGTTTTCTAATACACAATCGTTTAGTGTCGGAAGTGATCAAGAATCAGGGATCGAAGTTGATAACGATTTAGGTTGGGGATTTACTTTAGGTTATAACATTAACGAACATTTACTTGTTAATCTAGAGTGGATGGCGACCAGACCGAGTTATAAAGCGACATTTGTTAGTGATGATCCTGTGGTAGAGCCTGTTACGTTAAAATACAAAATGGATATGTACCATACCCAATTTAATGGCGTTTATAACTTTACACGCGGTCAATTTACGCCATTCGTACAAGCAGGTTTTGGTTGGAGCTATATTGATAGTAATATTGCTGATGGACCTCCGTCTGGTGGTTGCTGGTACGATCCTTGGTGGGGAATTCCTATTTGTGATACTTACCAAAGCACTTTTGATGATACGGTTTTTTCATACAATGTTGCTGCAGGTGTTCGCTATGATATTGATACCGGCTTAACACTTAAAGCAAGCTATAAGCAATTATGGATGGATCTAGACAACTCAAGCTCTACCAGTGTAGGTATTGTTCATTTAGAAATAGGCTCTTATTTTTAAAATAGAGTTACCCCCGATATATAATTAAAATGGCTGATATTTATCAGCCATTTTTTATTTGAAAAAATGAAAAAAGCACATTTTTTTAACTTTCCTTTAAACCCTTTTCAGTCATACTGCATCTCACTTAATAACGAATATTGATTGAGAGTAACTTTTTGGACAATTCCAGCATAATTGATGCCGCTAGCGTGTTCACTGCTGATGCTGAAGTTCAGCAAGAGCAGCAATGGATCGCGAAGGCGAAAGAAGGTGACCAGCAAGCCTTCCATCATTTATATCTACGATATCACCGCAAAATTTATGCTTTGTGCTGGCGTATGATGGCAGATAAAGATAGCGCAGAAGATGTTTGTCAGGAAGTTTTTGTACAGCTTTGGCAAAAAATTAATCATTTTCGTGGTGAGAGCAAATTTAGTACTTGGTTGCACAGTGTGGCAACCAACATTGCACTGGGGCAATTGCGTAAACAAAAAAATTGGCTGCAAAGAGTATTTAGCATCGAAGAGCAACCCGTTGAAGAACAGACAGTTGACTCAGAGTTGGGTAATACGACGCAATTAAGTGTGCTTGATCGCAATATTGCTAAGTTACCTGAAAGAGCGAGATTAGTGTTTGTTTTGTTTGCAGTAGAAGGGTATCGCCATGAAGAAATATCTAAAATGTTAGGTATGGCTGTTGGGTCGAGTAAGTCTCAATACCATAGAGCAAAAACTTTATTAAGAGAATGGCTCACAATAGAAGGAGTGCATGATGAAATCTAAACAATTATTGTCGGAGCAAGCGCTTAATGATCAAGTTGATAGTTTACCCAATGAGTTATCGCCTGAGCGCGATTTATGGTCGGGTATTGAAAAAGCGATCAGTCATCAATCACAAGATACTGTTGACCGTTCAGCCGACAAATTAGGGCAGAAAATCCCCTTAGCTTGGGCCGCCTCTGTGGTAGCAGCGGTATTATTAACATGGGGAGTGTATAAGCCTCAAAACGGTGCTGAACCTTCAGGGCAAGTCAATGTGAACTTAGTTGCTGCCATGGAGCAATCTTTTGAGCATCAAAAACAAACCATGCTAGTGAGTTTTGGTCAGCCAAAATTACAAGAGTTACCGGCTGAAATGCAAACAGAGCTCAAGCAATTAGCATCTGCGCAAGCAACAATTAAAAAAGCGCTTGAGAGTGATGAGAATAATGTCGATTTGTTAAATTTACTTCGCTGGACTCAGCAGCAAGAATTAGATTTTATAAAACAACTTTATAGTCCGCAGTGGCAATCCATTTAACGGTTCTTAGGACAGTTTTTAAGTAAGAAGGTGTAACAATGAAATTATTACAAAACGGTTTAATATTATTATTAGCGAGTACGGCTTGGATAGCAGCGGCAGGTGAAATGGTCGATAAGCGATTGGCTGCAGAAGATGTTAACAGCATAAGTATTGAAAACTTACGTGGTGAAGTAACCATTGTGGGATGGGATAAAAAAGAGGTAAGAGTCCAGGGAGAACTCGATGAAAAAACCGAACGGTTTATTTTCGAAAAAGATGGCTCACACATCAAAATTAAAGTGGAAGTGCCACATAACAATCATCGCAGTTGGAGTAATGATGGTTCGACTTTAGTCATTAATATGCCTAAAGAAAGTAAGATGAATTTTTCTGGTGTATCAACAGATGTCATCGTGAAAAACCTTATTACTAGCAGCGAGGTCCATTCCGTGAGCGGTGATATAAAAGCTGATAGTTTGCATGAACATGTTGAGTTAAGCACGGTGAGTGGCAACGTTAGCAGCGCTAATTTATCAGGGAAAATACGTTTGTCGAGTGTTAGTGGCGATATAAAAGATAAAGATTCTAGTGGTCGTTTAACACTAAAAGTGGTGAGTGGCGAAATAGAATCTCAATCAACAGCAAATGAAGTTTATGTTAATAATGTCTCAGGTAGTGTAGAGCTAGTTTTAGATAAAGTTGATGAATTAGAAATTTCTACCGTTAGTGGTGATGTTGATAGTCAATTAAGCTTAAATAATAGCGGTATGGTTAAATTATCGAGTATAAGTGGTGATATGGATATGCGTTTTAAAAATGATGTTCAGGCAAACTTCCGTTTAAATGCAAGTGCAGGCGGCGACTTAGAAAACGAATTAACTAAAGACAGAGCAAAACGTGCTAAATATGGCCCGAGTTCCAAGTTATACTTTCAAACTGGTAGTGGTTCAGCATCGTTTAAAGCAAGCACAGTTAGTGGCACTATAAAAGTGTCAGCAAAATAATATACGCTAAGCTAGATAGTAAACTACCTTACTATCTAGCTCGAAATTTCTTCATTAATACCTTCTTCCGTCTTTCTTATATACGCTATCCCTACTTAATTATCCTTGCCTTTTTATGTAAAAAACGACGATAATCTGCTACTCTTGCTTTTCATCAAAAGCAGCTCCTACAACAGTAATTAAAGGTATTATTAATGGCCGACCAAAAGCCAGCCAAGTTTAAAAAAGAAAAGCAATTTATTCGTGATAGACAAATAGATGATCTAAAAGTACCTCCTCATTCTTTAGAGGCTGAGCAGTCCGTTTTAGGTGGTTTATTATTGGATAATGAAACTTGGGATCGGGTGAGTGAAAAAGTGGTTGCCCAAGACTTTTACAGCCGGTCACACCGTATTGTTTTTGAAGTGATAGGTGCGTTAATTGAGTTAGGTGAGCCTGTTGATTTAATTACCTTATCAGAAGGTTTAGAAAACGATCAAAAACTCGATGATGCTGGTGGTTTTGTCTATCTCGCAGAGATGATGAAAAACACGCCCAGTGCTGCCAATATTACCGCCTACGCAGAAATTGTTCGTGAACGTGCTGTGACACGAGAGTTAATTGCTGTTGCTAACGAAATTGCTGAAGCAGGCTACGATACCCAAGGGCGTACCAGTGCAGAGCTTCTTGATTTTGCTGAAACGAAAGTTTTTGCCATTGCCGAACAACGGGCAAATAAGTCGGAAGGTCCAGAAGGGATTTCTTCTGTATTAGAAAAAACCGTAGATCGTATTGAAAAACTCTGTAACCAGCCTTCTGGTGGTGTGACTGGTGTGTCTACCGGTTTTGCCGATTTAGACAAAATGACAGCAGGCTTACAGCCATCAGATTTAATCATTGTTGCTGCACGTCCATCAATGGGTAAAACGACCTTTGCGATGAACTTAGCTGAAAATGCTGCGATGACCCAAGACAAACCTGCATTAGTGTTTAGTCTAGAGATGCCTTCTGATCAATTAATGATGAGAATGTTGGCATCTTTAGGTCGAATTGATCAAACAAAAATTCGTACCGGACAACTTGATGATGAAGATTGGGCGAGGTTATCTTCAACAATGGGGTTATTGCTTGAAAATGGTAAAATGTTTATTGATGATGCCGCTGGCCTAACACCAACGGATGTTCGCTCAAGAGCTCGGCGAATCGCCCGTGATAACGGCGGTTTAAGTATGATCATGATCGATTATCTTCAGTTGATGCGAGTACCAGCACTATCAGATAATCGTACCTTAGAAATTTCTGAAATATCCCGCTCGCTTAAAGCGCTAGCAAAAGAGTTACAAGTGCCTGTTATTGCACTCTCTCAGCTTAACCGTAGTTTGGAGCAACGTTCAGATAAACGACCAATTAACTCAGATTTACGTGAATCGGGAGCGATAGAGCAAGATGCCGATTTAATTATGTTTATTTATCGTGATGAAGTTTATAACGATGATTCTGAATGGAAAGGCATGTCTGAAATAATTATCGGTAAACAGCGTAATGGGCCAATTGGTCGTATTCCATTGACATTCCAAGGCCAGTTTTCTCGTTTTGATAACTATGCTGGTCCTCATGTGCTTGAAGAAGATTAATTAGTGATGTCCTTTAAAACGGCGACGGCAGTTATTGATTGCCAAGCACTCGTTGAAAATTTTGATATTATTAAGCAACTAGCACCCAATACCAAAATGTTAGCGGTATTAAAAGCGAATGGTTACGGTCATGGTTTGGAGCGGATTGCGAAAGCATTACCGCAGGCTGATGCCTTTGGTGTGGCAAGAATCGATGAAGCCTTAGCTTTGCGCGCTGCTGGTATTATTCAACCTATTGTTTTATTAGAAGGCTTTTTTTCACCACAAGATCTCGATATTTTGGCAGTGAATGATTTACAAACTATTGTCCATAATAAAGAGCAACTAACCGCCATTTGCCAAGCCAAACTTGATAGACCTTTAAAAGTTTGGTTAAAAGTAGATACTGGTATGCATAGATTAGGTGTTGATCCTCACGAATTTGAACACTTCTATGCAGCGTTATCACAGTGTGAAAACGTTCAGCAGCCTCTGGTGTTAATGAGCCACTTAGGCTGTGCTGATAATGTAAAGCTTCAAGCTACCACAGACCAAATTGCTTTATTTGAGCAGTTAACTTCATCATTAAAAGAAGAAAAAAGCTTAGCAAATTCTGCTGCTATTTATGCATGGCCAAATGCACGATTTGATTGGATTAGACCCGGATTAATGCTTTATGGCGTATCTCCTATGCCGCTCTCATTAGAAAACCTTGATAAAGACGATGCTTTATCAGTAATAACACCAGTAATGACATTACAATCAAGTTTGATTGCAGTAAGAAAGCTCAAAGCAGGTGAAAGTGTGGGTTATGGTAATGCATGGACTTGTGAAAAAGAAACCATCATTGGCATTGTCGCGATTGGTTACGGTGACGGTTATCCTCGTCACGCGGTTAATGGCACACCTGTTTTAATTAATGAGCGACGTGTTCCTATTGTTGGTCGAGTTTCTATGGATATGATCACTGTCAACTTAGGCGAGAGCTCGCAAGACAAAGTCGGAGACTTAGCTATTTTATGGGGAAAAAATTTACCCGTAGAAGAAATTGCTGTGTGGGCAAGCACAATTCCTTACGAGTTACTCTGCAATATCACTCGCAGAGTACAAATTGAAGTGATTAATTCAACAAAAAGTTAACCATTTTCCCTTAATCTACTATGCTTTAATTAATTCAGATTTATGAAACCTTAACGGTTTTATTTTGTTGGTATTAATGAACGAAAGCGTCTATAACCCTAATAACTCAACTACTGAACCGCATTATTTAGCTATTATTAGTGAGTTTGCAATTGATATGCTCTCGCTTGATTCAATTGAACAAGTTTTGTGGTTTGTAACAAAAAACGTCATCGGCAAACTTGGTTTTGAAGATGTTGTCATTTATTTATACGATTCTCAAAAGCAGCAGTTAGTTCAAAAAGCAGCATTTGGTGATAAAAGCTCCTATGAAGATGAAATAGTTAATCCTATAGAAATTACAATCGGTCATGGCGTAGTTGGACAAGCCGCGTTGACTTTGGCTCCTGTTGTTGTTGACGATACTCGATTATTCCCTTCATATATTGTTGATGATAGAGTCAGGCTTTCTGAGTTGGCAGTGCCAATGATTATTGACGGCAAACTATTTGGCGTTATCGATTCTGAGCACTCTCAAACTCACTTTTACAATGTACATAGACAACGTGTTATTTGTGCAATAGCGTCGCTAGTAGCGATTCAGATCAGTAAAATTAACACGGTTTCTCAACTTAAAGACACCATAGAGAACCTCGAATATAGTCAAAAGGTGCAAAGTAGCCTCTTTGGTATTACGGAGCTTATTTTTGAAACCAAATCTATTGATGACTTTTATCGTAATTTATATCACTTTATTTCACGTTTAACCTTTTCTAATAACTTTTATGTCGCGCTATTATCAGAAGATAAAACCTCCTTTGTTATTCAATACAGAGTCGATGAAGTTGATGATATTAATGAAACTGTCAATGTAGAAGTTCCATGTAAGGGAGATTCTATTCCTAGTATTACAGGCTATGCCTTGATGTCTGGAGAGCCTTTATTGCTTTATGAAAATGATATCAAGCAAATGGTAGATAATGAACTATTCACCCTTATTGGGGCTATTCCCAAAGCTTGGTTAGGTGTTCCATTTGGTAATAAGAACCTTAGAGGTATTGTGGTGGTTCAAAGCTATTTGGGCGGCTATATATTTACACAAAAAGATAAAAAATTACTTACGTTTGTCGCTAAACATATTCACAACGCATTAGAGCGAATGCGAGATAAAGAGAAATTAGAATATGCTGCGATGCATGATCCATTAACGGGATTGCCTAATCGATTGCTATTCACCGACCGAGTGACCCATGCAATCGCTCAAACGCAGCGTAAACGTGATGATAGTTTAGCTATCTGTTTTCTTGATGTGGATAAGTTTAAACAGGTCAATGATAATTATGGTCATCATATTGGCGATAAACTATTAGTTGAAGTGTCTAAGCGTATTAGGAGTTGCTTGAGGGCATCTGATACCTTGTGCCGCTTAGGTGGTGATGAATTTGCTGTTTTAGTAGAAGGAGTCACGCAAGCGTCTGATATTATGAAGATTGCTAACAATATTATTGATAAAGTGTATCGTCCAATCATTATTGAGCATATTGAGTTGAGTATTTCGGTAAGCATTGGTGGAGCTTTATTTGATTTAGGAGACACTAGCTGTAGTGAATTACTCATTCAAGCTGACGAAGCTATGTATAAGGCTAAAGAGCTAGGAAGGAATCAAGTTCAGCTTTATCAGAGTTAACTATTGAATTGTTTAATATCACTATTCTCATACACTTGTTAGCTGCCAATAACACCAATTAAAGTATTAAATGAAAAAATGCTCCTATGGGAGCATTTTTTATATTATCAAATTATTCAAACGCAAAGATAACTAACATACGTAGTTACTCATCAAAACTAAATTCGATATAAGCTCGACTACCTTCGGCAGACTTTAAAGGGATAATAACAACAGGACCTTTAGCTTTATGATGAATGGTATGATTTTTTCCTGAAACAACCATAGGTGTTGCCATATCAAATTCGATGCCTTTTTCACTCAACAAGCGTTTTGCTCCGCCAGTCACCATGTTAGTAATTTCACCAATTAAATCGGTGATTTCTTCATTGACCTCATCAGGGCCTTCACCAACCATGCCTTTCATTGTTGCTAAAGCAAGTGGTGCTTCGAAAGTGATAGACAGCGAACCTTTGGCTTGATCGCTAACCATACCAATTAAACCAGATACATCGCCCATAGCGATATCATCTTTTTTAAGTCGAGGTTTTTCGGGAACCAATTCCATTTGTGCCATGGTTGTCATGACATTTAGCATTGAAGATAGAAAAGGGTTAATAAACTCTACATTCATGAAGTATACCGAGCCTTATTGTAGTTTGTGTCTTTATACTGCATGCTTCTGCAGTAAATGTAAATCACTCTACACTGGTTATGTTCTCAATGACGACAATTTGTTGTGATTGAGAGAAAGTTAAACTGTCTTTTAAGACAGTATCTTGATAATTCACAGTTATTTACCTGTTTAGGGTAAGTATCGACGAGTAAACCATTTTTTACCACTAATCCAGATAAAAAGTTTTTAGATTTTGACTCTCGATAGCTTTAAAGTTTACCACGCTTAATTTATAAACCAACACTATTGAGTGTAATATTATTTTTATCTCTTTGTAAAACAAACTGTTGTTTAAAATGTTGTTGAATTAGTTTCTCGGATTTAAGCAACTCAGCAGAGAAGTTAATTTGTTGCTGGGTTACGATTAAATTTTCTACTTTATAAGTAGTAAATCGATGAATGGTTTTGATTTTATTAACTTAAACTTAAAGTAACAATAAAGTTCAATTAAACAAATAGGCATCAGCAAGTATATAACTCACTCTATATAGAAGTGTAATGCATATGCACTTCACAACCACAAGGTACCGTACTATCTACAAGTTCAAGTTTATTATCAATACGAACTTTATTGACAAGACTTACATGTACCGTGGGCTTCAACAATTTGATGACTGATTGAAAAACCAGCCGCATCGGCCATTGAACGTAATGCTAAATCTAAATTGCTTGATTGTACTTCTTCAACATGATCGCATTGGTCACAAATAAATAACTGCACCGGGTGGTTGCATTCACTAAAATGATGGCACATCACAAACGCATTAATAGACTCTATTTTATGCACAAAGCCTTGATTAGAAAGAAAATCTAAAGCTCGATAAATAGTCGCAGGTTTCGCCGAAGGGTCAGTTGTTTTTAACTCGTCTAGCAAATCATACGCACCAATAGCCCCCTCTTGTTGGCATAATAATAGAAATACTTGTTCACGAGCAGGTGTAAACCTTGCACCTCGTTTTTGACTTACGGCTTTTGCTTGTTCAAGTAGTTGATTATTATTCATAATTGATTAACACACCTTATCGATATTTTTTAGTTTATGCTGTTCTAGCTCTTAGCCTATCAAGCCTGAGTAACAATAATACTATGGAATAAAAATATATTTTTATCAAAGATAGTCATCGTTGTTTACTCATTGGCTCTGAGTACTAAATGTTATTATATAGGTAAATTAAGTCAGTAGAGATTTTAAGAAACGAGCCGTATGAGAAGTTTCATGTTGCATAACTTCTTCAGGCGTGCCCGTCACTAAAATTTCACCACCACCAGAACCGCCTTCAGGACCTAAATCAACGACCCAATCTGCTGTTTTTACCACATCTAAGTTATGTTCGATTACCACAATAGTATTTCCATGATCGCGTAAACGGTGGATAACCTCCAACAGTTGTTTAATATCATGAAAATGTAGACCGGTTGTTGGTTCATCTAGAATGTATAAGGTTTTTCCGGTATCGCGTTTTGACAATTCTTTGGCAAGTTTAACTCGCTGAGCTTCACCACCAGAAAGCGTGGTCGCCGATTGTCCTAACTTAATATAGCTTAAGCCAACGTCCATCAAGGTTTGCAATTTTCGCTTAATCGCAGGTATGGGTTGGAAAAACTCTAATGCGTCTTCAATCGTCATATCAAGCACTTCATGAATGCTTTTGCCTTTGTATTTTACTTCCAGGGTTTCACGATTATATCGTTTGGTTTTACACACATCACAAGGGACATAAACATCGGGAAGAAAGTGCATTTCCACTTTAATTAAACCATCGCCTTGACAGGCTTCACAGCGGCCACCTTTTACATTAAAACTAAAACGGCCAGGTTTGTAACCGCGTGATCGAGATTCTTGTGTTGCGGCGAAAATATCACGAATAGCGGTAAAAATTCCGGTATAAGTCGCTGGATTTGATCTCGGCGTTCTACCAATTGGGCTTTGATCAATATCTATAACTTTATCTAATAGCTCTAAGCCTGTGATACTTTTATAAGGAGCTGGTTCTTGAGTGGTTGCGCCATTAAGTTCAGTATGTGCTAGCTTGTATAAAGTATCGTTAATCAGCGTTGATTTACCTGAGCCTGATACGCCTGTAATACAAGTCATTAAACCATTAGGGATAACCAAATCAACATTTTTAAGGTTATTGCCTGAAGCGCCTTTTAATTCAACCACATTAGTTTTGTCAAAAGGTACACGTTTGTTAGGGATTTCTATTTTTTCTCGGCCTGAAAGATATTTTCCGGTAAGTGAGTGTTCACATTTTAAAATGTCATCTACTGTACCTTCTGCGATAACTTCACCGCCATGAACCCCAGCACCTGGACCAATATCGATGACATGGTCTGCTTCTCGAATCGCATCTTCATCGTGTTCAACCACAATAACGGTATTACCTAAATCCCTTAAATGGATTAAGGTATTTAACAATCTTTCATTGTCACGTTGATGTAAGCCAATTGACGGTTCATCTAATACATACATAACGCCCACTAAGCCGGCACCAATTTGGCTAGCCAATCGAATACGCTGAGCTTCACCACCTGATAATGTATTAGCGCCACGCGAGAGATTTAAGTAATTTAACCCCACGTTAACTAAAAAGCCGAGTCGGTCTTTAATTTCTTTCAGAATTTTTTCTGCTACTTCGCCTTTTTGACCCGTTAAATTTAGGTTGTCAAAAAATGCTAAAGCGTCAGCAATGGCATATTCTGCCACTTCGGGTAATGGCGTATTGTCAATAAATACATTGCGTGCTTCAAGGCGTAAGCGGCTGCCATTACAATCAGGGCAGTGCTGAGAGTTAAGGTACTTAGATAGCTCGTCTCTTACCGCGTTAGACTCTGTTTCTTTAAAGCGCCTGTCCATGTTATTAATGATCCCTTCAAAAGGGTGGCGACGTAATACAACGTCACCGCGATCATTCATATACTTAAACTCTATTTCTTCTTTGCCACTACCATAAAGTACTAACTTTTGTGCTTCTTTGGATAATTTATTAAACGGCTTGTCGAGAGCGAAATTGAAATGGTCTCCAAGCGATTGCAGCATTTGAAAGTAATAAAAATTACGTTTATCCCAACCGCGAACGGCGCCGCCCGATAAACTAAGCTCTTCATTGGCAATAATGCGCGAGGGATCAAAAAATTGTTGAATACCTAATCCATCACATGTTTTACAAGCACCTGCAGGGTTGTTGAATGAGAATAATCTTGGCTCAAGCTCTTGCATGCTATAACCACAGTGTGGGCATGCAAAGTTCGCAGAAAAAAGTAGCTCTTCACGATCAGGATCGTCCATAAAGGCAATAGTTGCGGTACCTGAGGTGAGTGCAAGTGTGGTTTCAAATGACTCAGACAGCCTCAATTGAATGTCGTCTCGTACTTTTAAACGATCGACAACGACTTCTATGGTGTGTTTCTTTTGTAGTTCAAGTGCTGGTGGATCTGAAAGATCGCATACTTCTCCGTCTATACGTGCTCGAATATAACCTTGTGCGGCTAAGTTATCGAGTAGCTTGACATGCTCTCCTTTTCTATCTTGCAAAATCGGTGCAAGCAACATCACTTTAGTGCCTTCTTCTAAAGACAATACTTTATCTACCATTTGTGAAACGGTTTGAGCAGCTAGTGGTTGATTATGGGTTGGGCATCTCGGCTCGCCTACTCGGGCGTATAACAATCGTAAATAATCGTATATTTCAGTAATGGTGCCAACCGTTGATCGTGGATTGTGAGACGTTGATTTTTGCTCTATGGAAATGGCTGGCGATAATCCTTCGATGTGATCGACATCAGGTTTTTCCATTAATGATAAAAACTGACGAGCGTAGGCAGAAAGTGATTCAACATAACGACGCTGACCCTCGGCATACAATGTGTCGAAAGCTAATGATGATTTTCCGGAACCAGATAATCCCGTAATAACAATTAATTTGTCGCGGGGAATATCTAAATTAATATTTTTAAGGTTGTGGGTACGAGCCCCTCTCACTTCTATTTGTTTCATTAGCTCTTATCTTTTATCAGCACCATAAAGCAGGACCGCACATTATCGCACAAAAACTGATGATATTTCACCCTAATTCATTATTTCGGCACAAAGATTTCCCTTGTTAATTACTTTGATTAGGATTAGTGAAATACAATTAAGCATTGTGCTAAGATAAGCCGTTTTTTTATCTTATTTACTTGAATTGTTTTAATTAGCGTTGATGTATTAATTGGGCAATTCATTATTTTCAGTATACAGAATTTTGGTAAACAGTTTTATGAGCACCACAGGTTTAAATAACATAGAAAAAAGAGCGGCTTTTTCTTTAGCAACTGTTTTTGGTTTACGTATGCTGGGTCTTTTTATGATCCTACCTGTTTTTGCTATTTATGGTGTTCAGCTCAGTGGTTATAGCCCAATCTGGTTAGGCTTGGCTATTGGAGCCTACGGTTTAACACAAGCAATGTTACAAATTCCTATGGGTATACTCTCAGATAAATACGGCCGTAAGCCTATTATTTTAATGGGCTTAGTGGTGTTTTGCATTGGTAGTATTGTCGCGGCAATGTCAGACACTATTTATGGCGTGGTTATTGGTCGCTTTATTCAAGGTATGGGAGCTATTGCGAGCGCAGTGTTAGCCCTTGCTGCTGACTTAAGCAGAGAAGAGCAACGGCCTAAAGTTATGGCTACCATTGGTATGTTTATTGGATTATCTTTTACGCTTGCTATGATTTTAGGGCCTATAGTGGCTGAAGTATTTGGCTTAAGTGGACTGTTTTGGTTTACCGCGGTGTTAACTGTGTTTGCTATGATTATGATTCAATTTATGGTGCCTAACTCAGTCAACAAAGCGCCCCGCGGTGATAATGTTGCATTACCAGCGCAACTCAGTAACTTGATCCGCCAACCTCAATTGGCTCGTCTAAATATTGGGGTATTTACCTTACACATGGCCTTAACGGCATGTTTTGTTACCTTGCCTAAACAATTTGTTGAAAATGGCTTACCGCTTGATCAACACTGGCAGCTGTACTTACCTATATTGCTCGGTTCATTTTTTATTATGGTGCCGTTTATGATTATCGCGATTAAAAAGCAATGTGAAAAGCAGATGTTCACGTTTATTGTGTCGATGCTGACTTTGTCTTTGCTGATGATGTGGTACTTACCGAGTAGTTTTTGGTTATTGATTTTATCAGTTGGTTTGTTTTTTATTGCGTTTAACTATTTAGAGGCGACCATGCCATCTATTCTTTCTCGATTAGCACCCGCAGGTGTTAAAGGAAGTGTTATGGGTGTTTATTCTAGTAGCCAATTTTTAGGGGCATTTACCGGTGGAGTATTAGGTGGAGTGCTTGCGAGTAATTTTGGTGAAAAAAGTATATTTCTCATTATGGCGTTATTAAGTGTATTGTGGTTAATCGCAGCAGCAACGATGAAGCCACTAACAAAATCTAAAAGTTATAGTTTTTCAACGAATATCGCAACAGAGCAACAAGCGAACGATATTGCCGAGCAATTAATTAATATGCCTGGTGTTTTAGAGGCAACATTAATGCACTCAGAAGCAGTAGCTTATATGAAAGTTGACGAACAGTTAGTTGACTTACCCGCTGTGCGAAGTTTATTAAATCCTACGTAAAGGCTAAACAAATTGATGTACGGTTAATCGCTTTGAATAGATTGCCAATATTGCGCTATTTAATGGCAATAATATAGTCGGTTAGCTTATTGTTACCAATCAGCACTTCAATATCGTCATCGAGTTGTTTGTGAAGTAAGGCAACACCCATGGGTGATTGAGGAGTAATTACTGTATATTGACGTTTATTAGCGGTGTATTTAAACCCACCTGCCGCCGGAGCAACAAAAAACCAATGTTGTCTATCTTCATCTTTTTCTAATTGAACTAACGAGCCGAGTTTTACGGGCGAATTAGCCATTGTATCTGTGTTTTCAAGTTGCAATGCAAACTGTTCAATTTTGCTTATTGCAATTTTACATTCCTCAATTCGTCTTGACTGCCCTTCAGCTAAATAAGCCGATTCTATTGCAAGAGTATCGTATTGTGTTTCAGCCACAGATTGATCATCGATTGCTGCTAAATGTGCATTCGTCGCTGCTAATTCACTACTGGCTAACTTTTGCTGCAAATGATCCAGTATCTGTTTGATTAATTTTGTTTTTATCATCGCTAAAATTCTATCATTTAAATGAAGTAAGCTCTAATTTGGTTTATTCAATCTTGTCACTGTCAAAATTAACTTGTATTTTAATTAAAAGAGACGTATTTTAATTGTCTGGTTAGACCTCCTGTTAAAATTCAGGAGCTATATTTTAACTCACAGATCCAATGTTGGTACTTTTATGCAAAACACGTCAGCTTATCCGCACTTACTAGCGCCTCTAGATTTAGGCTTTACTACTTTAGCAAACCGCACGTTAATGGGGTCAATGCATACCGGGCTTGAAGAAGAGAAAAATGGCTTTGAAAAACTCGCGGCATTTTATGAAGCAAGAGCAAAAGGCGGTGTTGGCTTAATTGTTACCGGAGGGATTAGTCCGAATGCAAGAGGGCGCTTAGCTCCTTTTGGTTGTGAGCTAAGTAAGTTTTGGCATGTTAATAAACATAAAGTTATTACAGAGGCTGTGCACAAATACGATACTAAAATATGTGTGCAACTTTTACATGCTGGTCGCTATTCGTATCACCCATTTAGCTTTGCGCCTAGTAAAGTTAAATCGCCGATTAACCCTTTTACACCTTCAGCTATGTCGGTTAGGCAAATTAAAGGCACGATTAAAGATTTTGCTCATTCATCAAAATTGGCGGCAAAAGCGGGTTACGACGGTGTTGAAATTATGGGCTCAGAAGGCTATTTAATTAATCAATTTAGCTGCGTAAAGGTGAATAAACGTACCGACGAGTGGGGCGGACCGATAGAAAACAGAATGCGTTTAGCGGTTGAAATTGTTAAAGCAGTAAGAAAGAAAGTCGGTGAGAAATTTATTATTATATTTCGTTTATCGATGTTGGATCTGGTTGAAGGCGGCAATAGTTGGCAAGACGTAGTTACTATGGGTAAAGCAATAGAAGCTGCTGGCGCGACCATTATTAATACCGGTATTGGTTGGCATGAAGCACGTGTGCCCACTATTTCCACTGCAGTCCCTAGAGCAGCTTTTACTTGGGTGACTGAAAAAATGAAATCAGAGTTATCTATTCCGTTAGTAACTACCAACCGAATTAATGCTCCTGAAGTTGCAGAAGATGTATTGGCAAAAGGACATGCGGACATGGTGTCGATGGCACGACCATTTTTAGCCGATGAAAATTTCGTAAATAAAGCCGCAGAAAATAAAAGCGATGAAATTAATACTTGTATTGGTTGTAACCAAGCTTGTTTAGATCATGTGTTTAAACAAAAGCGTGCATCATGTTTAGTTAACCCTGCTGCCTGTTATGAAACGGAATTAACCTTTGAAAAAAACCAAAAAAGTAAATCTATTGCTGTGGTTGGTGCTGGACCTGCAGGCTTAGCCTTTAGTGTTTACGCAGCAGAGCGTGGTCATAGAGTAGAAATATTTGATCGTATGAGTGAAATTGGTGGGCAATTTAACTTTGCCAAACAAGTGCCTGGTAAAGAAGAGTTTTATGAAACTCTGCGTTATTTTAACAAGCAACTTTCTTTATTAAACATTCCAGTACACTTAAATAGCGATCAAAGTGCAGAGCAGCTTGCTGCAAAAGGCTACGATGACGTTGTTTTAGCAACAGGAATTAAACCCAGAGATTTAGCAATTAAGGGAATTAACAATCCTATTGTTAAAACTTACTTGCAAGTGCTAAGAGACAAAGAAGAGATCGGTAAAAAAGTGGCTATTATTGGCGCTGGCGGTATTGGCTTTGATGTTGCGACTTATTTGTCGGAAGAGAAAAGTTTAACCACTGATCTTGATGCTTGGCTTAAGTCGTGGGGAGTTGATAAAAGTTATCAACATGATGCCGCGCTATCACGAGAAAAAAACAGCCATCATGCTATTCGTGATATTTCGCTGCTGCAACGGAAAACCACTAAAGTTGGTGCAGGCTTAGGTAAAACCACAGGCTGGATTCATCGTGCTACTTTAGCAAAGAGCGGCGTTAAAATGGTTAAAGGCGTGAGTTATAAAGCAGTGACCGATGACGGTTTATTGATTGAAGTTGATGGTGAAGAACAAATGCTTAATGTTGATAATGTTATTATTTGTGCAGGGCAAGAGCCCAACCGTGACTTGTATCAAAGTTTAATTGATGCGGATGTTAATACGCATTTAATTGGGGGTGCTGATGTGGCTTCTGAACTTGATGCAAAACGAGCGATACGTCAAGCCGCTGAACTCGCTTCACGCATTTAAATCATTTGTTTTTAAAGCGGTATTTTAAATAAAAGAGAAAGTTAAGATGAACATTTTTAACTTTCTCTTTTTAGTTATTAAAGTGTCGCTATAAAGCTCATCTTTAACGCTATATTTCAAAGGAAAAACGATAATTAATACTTTCAAAAATGGTGGATCATTGCTATGTACCAAATCAGTTAAAAACGCGTTATACTCCGCGTTATTAATTGATAATAGATAAGTTATTTTGGCATCTGCAGTGAAAAGTACCGTCGTTAATATCAACGATATTCAAGTGTTTAACTCCCCTGAACAATACAAACAACAGTTATTGTTACTTATTGCCGCTGCGCGTACTCGTATTTATATTACTGCGTTGTATTTACAAGGCGACGATGCTGGTAAAGAAGTCCTTCATGCCCTTTATCAAGCGAAACAGAATAACCCAAGTTTAGAGGTTAAGATTTTTGTCGATTTTCACCGTGCTCAACGAGGATTAATTGGTGAGAAAAATAGTTTAGGCAATCGAGCTGTTTATCTTGAACTAGAAGAGCAATACGAACAAAGTATTGATATTTATGGGGTGGCGGTAAAGTCAAAAGAAGTGTTTGGTGTGTTACACCTTAAAGGCATGGTATTTGACGATAAAGTGTTCTACACAGGTGCGAGTATTAATGATATTTATTGTAATCAACACGGTAGATACCGCCTAGATCGCTATTACCAAATAAATTCTGAAACGTTAGCTGAATGTTTTTGTCGTTACTTAACCGTTAACTTTATCGATTCACAATTAGCGCCTAGGTTAAATGGTGGACCAATACCTGATAAAACCGAACAAAAACATCTTATTCAACAGATTAAAGGGCTAGTTAAAAAAGCGAATTATACATTAACTTGGCTTAAGTCTGCCCAGCAAAACGTTTTAGCCAGTGAAGACAATATTAGTATTACACCTTTGGTCGGTTGTGGTCCACGCAATAACAAGCTAAATAAAGCGATTCGTAAGGTAGTACAAAAATCTGAAAACGAATTATTAATACTCACACCTTATTTTAACTTGCCCAAACCTTTGGCTAGAGATGTAAATAGTGCATTGAGGCGCGGAGTTAAAGTCACGTTAATAATTGGTGATAAAACCGCAAACGATTTCTATATTTCCCCTGAGAAACCATTTACGACTATCGGTATTGTGCCGTATTTATACGAAGTATTGCTCGCTCGTTACGTTAAAAAACAACAACGAAACATTGATAAGGGACTGTTAAAAATTAGGTTGTGGAAAGATGGTGATAATAGCTTTCATTTAAAAGGCTTAGTTGCAGATAGTCGTTATCATTTTATTACTGGAAGTAATTTAAACCCTAGAGCGTGGGCATTAGATCTTGAGAACGGTTTGTTATTAGATGATCCTAAACAGCAATTAATGCCCGCTTTTGAAGAAGAATGGCAAGGGTTAATTAAAAATACTCAGTTGATTAATCATTACCGTGATATCGATTCGATTAACTCTTACCCTGAAAAACCACGCCAATTACTTAAAAAATTACGTGTAGTGCAAATAGATCGTTTATTGAAGCGTTTTTTATAAATAAATAGCGTTTAATGAAACGTTATTTATTATTTTAAAATGATTTTTTTGCTTGTACCCTAATCTCGACACTATCTATATCTGGATTATCTGATTGCGGAAAAGCCAAATCTAAATGGATAATGTTGTTACTGCCACCAGAGTGTGGTGAATAAAATCGTAAACCGAGACCTGCTGAGTACAACCAGTTGTCTTCAGCATTCTCAACAATCGCATCACCAAACGCTCGTCCAGCATCAACAAAAGCAGCACCTGCTACATCGAAGAGTTTAAACAAGTTTATTCGTGGATAATATCTAAGTTCAGAGCTTAATTTTATACTATTCTCACCGTGTTGGTATTGCAAAGGAAAGCCTCTAATACCTGTATTTCCTCCCATAGTAATCGGTCTATCCATATATTGATTTTTGCTGAATACATTAACGTTATTTAGATAAAAACCTAAAGAGCCTGTTAATCGGTGAAAGTATTCGGTATTTATATAACCAACTACGCGATTGTTTCCTTGTTGATAAATATCTCCTCGCATTGATAAGTTCATTAATAATAAGTCGTCTTTACTTAAAGCAAAGCCTTTTTGAATATTCGCATGCCAAAATGCCCAAGCGCTGTTAGGATTATTACCATCGCCAAGGCCTAAAGAAGAATTAATTTGCCAGCCATGGTTAAAGTCTTCGATTTGAGTGATTAAATGAATATTAATTAATTTTTTAAAGTCTTTTTCAATATAATTGATACCAACCCAAGGGTATAAAAAATCACGATCTTTAGGTAATTGCTTGGTTGGAATATCACTGGGTGTATTGTTAGCTGTCGTGAATAAGTGCTGATCTTGAGTGACACCTATTTCAAACCTTAAAGCATGTCGATTAGTATTATGTTGTAACCAGCCGTAACTGATATTTTTAACACTAATATCGTGTTCAAACATGCTTTGGTCTTCGCCATTTTGGAAAATGGTATCTACTCTAAGTTCTTCATTAAAGCCAACGTTATAAGCGTAAGTTGTGTGAAAACTAGCAAACGACTTATTTAAAAATACCGACGATTGCTTACCGTCATCGTTGTCTGCAAACTTTATCGTTAAGTCGGTATTCATGTTCTGAAATAACGGAATGGTACTAATAACTTTATAACCCGAGCGCTGCACATTGGTATAAGACTCCACTTCGGCATCAATACCTAAACCAAATAAATTTCTTTCTTTAATACCAAAACTATAAGTGTTTTCACCGCCTTTTCTGCCAAAACTAATGGTCGGCATTAACGACCAATTGTCCCAAGTGGTTACATTAATAGCTTTATTAGTTTTATCTTCAGTAACGCGTGCGTCTCTGATAAATTTTTTAGTACGCAAATGTCGTTCAAGCTCCGCTAAATCTTCGGGAGTTTTATGGCATAAAGACAAGAAAAATGCTGCATCGTTTTTTAAGGTGACTTCTTTTGTTGTAATGTGTAGCCAATTAGCCCAACGATGAAAAGCAAAAATGCCTTCCTCGCTTTCATCAAAAATAGGTTGTGGGTTAAAAATAATATCGGTATTGGCATCAGGACAGTCATATTTTTCTTGAGAGTAAGCCAAAACCACATAACTATTAAGTATGAGGAAAACAATGATGAACCTAAAGGTGAACGAATATAACGTGATAATAAATTGAGCCCTTAAATATCGAGTAACTTGTTACTACTAACTATAGTGTTAAGTTTTGAATATTGTTATATATTTTATTGTCTTAATTATTTATTCATTAAACAATTCACAAGGAAAAATGTATACTTAACAAGCTTTAAATTCCTTTAAATAGTAGCGACAATTATTATGTTTAACGAAGTCATAACCCCTAGATTTAGCGATACCGATGCTTTAGGCCATATTAACAATACTGTAGTGCCAATTTGGTTTGAAGGTGCTCGTGATCCGGTTTTTAAATTATTTACACCAGAATTAACGACGAATAATTGGCAATTAATTTTAGCTAAAGTAACTGTTGAGTATCACGCACAATTTTATTACGGCGCAGCTATCGAATTAAAAACTTGGATTAGCCGAATTGGCGGTTCATCTTTTGATGTTTACCAAGAACTTTGGCAAAACGGCAATAAATGTGCATCAGGCACAGCGGTCTTAGTTCATTTTTGTTTTCAACAACAGGCTTCAAAAAAAATCCCTGACGATATTAAAATCGCGATGCAACAACACCTTAAATAATTCTTGAAAAATAACTGTTTTTTTCATTTAAAAAAAAGACAAAAATAAAGATTATTTAGCGAGATTAATATAGAATCGAACTATTAAAATTAAGGCGAAGACGGTAACTACTTTACCGCAAACGAATAGGAATCTTTCATGGCAGGTGTTAACAAAGTAATCATTTTAGGTAATTTAGGTAAAGATCCTGAGGTTCGTTTTATGCCAAGCGGTGGTGCAGTTGCAAACCTTACCGTAGCAACTTCTGATAGTTGGAAAGACAAGCAAACAGGCGAGCAGAAAGAAAAAACAGAATGGCACCGTGTTGCTATTTTTGGAAAATTAGCTGAAATAGCAGGCGAGTACCTTAAAAAAGGCTCAAAAGTATATTTAGAAGGTTCACTTCAAACACGTAAATGGCAAAACCAGCAAGGCCAAGATCAATACACGACTGAAGTGGTTGTTCAAGGATTTAACGGCGTTATGCAAATGCTTGATGGCAAGCCGTCAGGACAGTCTGCCGGTTTCCAAGGCCAACAAGCTCAAGGTGGCTACTCTCCTCAACAAGCACCACAACAGCCTGCATATAACAAAGCACCTCAACAGCAACAACAAGGTGGTTATTCTGGTCAGCAACAAGCACCACAACAGCATGGCGGCTACTCTCCTCAACAAGGGCAACAGCCTAGCCAACAACAGCAAGGTGGTTATCAGCAACCTAACCAACAGCAGCAAGGCGGTGGTTATCAACAACCTAACCAACAAGCTAAGGTAAATCCTCAAGAGCCATCAATTGATTTTGATGATGATATTCCATTTTAGGCTCCGGGTTGTCTTTTTTGTAAAGACAGTTTAACCATATTTGTATATAGCCTCGTATTTACGGGGCTTTTTTATGTTTGTAATAATAAAGTGGAATGAAAATGTTCATCGTTCAATTTAATCGAATGATATCGTTAATATTGTTGAATTTACCTAAAAATACTATTGGGGCAGACTATGAGTTATACCAATACTTAGTCAGATAAAGAAGGAAAGCAAGATGAACATTATTATTAACGTGATAAAATCAATTTTTAAGGTTTCAACAGTTAAGGATTCAGGCTTCAAAAAATCAGAGCTTAATTGTAATTATACAAACAATTATTATGGTGACCAATATTGCCAAAACAGCAGTAAATTAAGGTAGAACCAGAGAAACTACCGCAATTAAAACACCAATAAACAGCACCACGCCTAATACACCAACAATAATAAAGTGACTGAGTTTACCTTGGCTAAAGTCATGTTCTCTATTTTTATTACTTTGTACTCCAAAAAAAGCCGCAGCGACACTTTTTACTGTGTTCGAAATAGGGTTGTGGGTTGTATGGTTATCTTCTTTGTCTTTTATTGTCGTATTATCGTTGTTATGTGACGAGTCATTAACGCGGCTATTTTCAGGCATTTAATTGCTCCAATAATATATCTTCGCTTGAATTAATTCGGTGATATCTAGAAAGTGGAAGTAAACAGATTGACTGTCACCTGATAACCATGACCAAATGTTTTGGTTGGGAGAATATATTTTACTACAAGGGTGCCCCACATGATTCATGGGGAGATTAGACGCTATAGCCATACACGATTGACTTAGTTGGGCTAAATGCTGTTGCTTTTCATTATTGATAGCACTCAAACCTGTCATTAATACAAAGGTTAAGGTGAGCGCATTAAAGGTTGTCATTATCCGTTTTGACATTATCTTTCCTGATAAAAAATAGCGAATTGGTTGAAGTATAACCAATTCGCTATTTAACCTCAACTCAGGAATTGAGGACTACATTTCCTACAATAACGCGTTAAGCGTTAGTTAGTTAGTTTAAAAGGTTTTTGCAATACTAAAAACAAGTGACTCATCGCCTTCACCTGTTTCTAGGTCAAGTTCATCAGAGTTAGCGATCACAGCAACACCGACATCAAAGCCACCAATGTCCGTACCGTAACCAAGTTCTATATAGTCACCGTCGAAATCTTTGCCCCACATGCCGTAAGTGGCATAAAAACCTTCGTATTCAAAAGTAGCCGAAAGGAAGTCATAATCTGATTCATCAATCCCTATTGAAGAGTCTTCTGAGTGTTGACCAATGTTATAAGCAACAGAAAAATAGCTATAAGATGCGCCTAAGTTAATTTCGTTATAAGCTGAATCAAAATCACCTGTGTATTGATACGTGGTAAAACCGGCACTTAAGCCAAAACCTTCAATATCAAGGCTATAGCTACCGTATAAATCTATTTCTAAACCATCTTGTACATCGGCTGTCCATGCACCAACAGAAAAACCACCCGTTTCATAGTCTACGCCAGCGCTTGCTGAGGCTGTACTGGTTTGTGCGATACCACGGAAGAAGTATTGTGAAACAACACCAACGTTTGTGCTCAGGCCTTCAATGGCTGACGCCGATGTTGAAATAGTTGCAGTTGATAATAAAAGTGAGGCTAGTGCGGTGCTCAATATTGATTTTTTCATGTTTATCTCTCTAAATTGATTATTATAATTTAAGGCTAGTTATGAAATTGCAAAGATGGTGCCTAACTCATTGTTAATAATTTTTAATGTTTTTTTAGTTTATTTATCATGGGGATAGTGGGATTTATAGTGTGCTAAGACATTTTTTAATTATCGCTGGTTGCATTGTTTTGGTGCATCTGCTTATTAAGTGAACAAGAAAAGTGCATTAATTTTATTGTTAAATGAAAGAACAAGCTGTGCTAATGGTTTATAATGCCGCGCAGATTTTTATAAAAGCTTCTTGTTAAAGATAACTATTTATTAGGTTGGGTTTATGTCTTCATTTTTAATTGCTCCTTCAATCCTGTCAGCAGACTTTGCTCGGTTAGGCGATGATGTTGCAAATGTTTTATCAGCAGGTGCTGATGTTATTCATTTTGATGTGATGGATAATCATTTTGTACCTAATTTAACCTTTGGACCTATGGTATGTCAGTCATTAAGAGACTATGGCATAACTGCTCCGATTGATGTGCATTTAATGGTGCAACCTGTTGACGATCTTATTCCTGGGTTTGCGAAAGCAGGTGCTAACATCATCACTTTTCATCCAGAAGCGAGTACCCATTTAGATCGTAGTCTACAGCTGATTAAAGATCACGGCTGTAAAGCCGGTTTAGTATTAAACCCTGCAACCCCATTACACTATTTAGACTTTGTTATGGATAAGCTCGATGTTATTTTATTGATGTCAGTTAATCCGGGGTTTGGCGGACAATCTTTTATTCCTTCTACACTCGATAAACTTCGTTTAGTACGCAAAAAAATAGATGACAGTGGTTTTGATATTCGACTACAAGTTGATGGCGGCGTAAAAGTTGATAACATTGCCGAAATAGCTGCTGCAGGTGCTGATATGTTTGTTGCAGGTTCGGCAATTTTTTCACAACCCGATTATAAAAAAGTGATTGAGCAAATGCGTGCTGAGTTAGCGAGTATTGCAAGTTAAAATAAAACAATATTGAACAGTTTGATATTGTTCGAACAAGCATTAAAAAGTTAAAGGATAATCATGAGTAAACCAATAGTACTAAGTGGCTGTCAGCCATCAGGCGAGTTAACCATAGGTAATTATTTAGGCGCGATCAAGCAATGGACGAACATGCAAGATGATCACGAATGTTATTATATGCTGGTTAATCAACATGCGATAACGGTTCGACCAAACCCAAAAGATTTAAGAAAAGCGACTCTTGATGGTTTAGCTTTGTATTTGGCGTGTGGTGTGGATCCTGAAAAAAGCACCATTTTTATTCAATCTCATGTCCCTGAGCATAGCCAATTGAGCTGGGTGTTAAACTGCTATACCCAAATGGGTGAGCTAAATCGTATGACACAATACAAAGATAAGTCGCAAAAATCTGAAGCGAATATGAATTCAGGTTTGTTTACTTATCCGGTATTGATGGCGGCGGATATTTTATTATATCGCGCAGATACCGTTCCTGTAGGGGAAGATCAAAAGCAGCATTTAGAGCTAGCTCGCGATATTGCTACGCGCTTCAACAATTTACATGGTGAAGTATTTACTGTGCCAGATCCTTACATTCCAGAGCATGGTGCTCGTGTAATGAGTCTGTTAGAGCCGACGAAAAAAATGTCTAAATCAGACGTTAACCCAGGTAACTTTATCGGTTTATTAGAAGATCCGAAAAAAATAGCTAAGAAAATTAAGCGTGCTGTTACAGACTCAGATGAACAAGCGAATATTTACTACAACCTAACTGAAAAACCTGGAGTCTCAAACTTGTTGTCACTATTATCATGTGCAACTGGGCAAACGGTTGATCAATTAGTGCCACAGTATGAAGATAAAATGTATGGCCACTTAAAAGGCGATGTTGCACAAGCCGTAGTTGAATTATTAGAGCCGATTCAAACAAAGTATCATCAATACCGAGCCGATCAAGCCTTCTTAGAAGAAGTAATGCGCAAAGGAGCTGAGAAAGCGTCAGCACGAGCGAGTAAAGTCTTAAGCAGTGTTTATGATGCAGTAGGATTAATACCACGCCCATAATCGAGTAGAGTTTTGGCAAGCGCGCCTAAACTTATACCAATTTCATTATTGAGGTGATCTACTTTAAAGGCAGTTGTTTGTTGTTTTAACCAGTAGAAATGGTTACATCATTAGTGAGATCAGTATTAAATACAAAAAAAGCTGACTTGTTGAAAAACGAGTCAGCTTTTTTATTGGCTTAATAACGCTAAATCATATACCTAGTTTAGAGGTATAAATAAGGGTTAATCACCTTTTTTCTTAGCGGCATCCTTTTGCGCTTTAGCGAATAGTTTTTCACTGTCGTTGAGAAAACTTTCAACTGAACTGCTAGGTAATAACATAAAGCCGGGCGTCATTATGGTGGCATTGTAATGGGGACGCGCGCTAAATTCAGGTTTGTTAGTCAACTGAATTAACTGGTTACCACCAAAAAATATCAATGTGATACCGGCGGCAACTATGACTCTTCGGCGCGATTCCATATGAAAGCCAATGTAACCATTAAGCCAGAATAAACAAAATGCTAATGCCATTGGCACCAAAGTAAATGCGGTACTAATAGGCCAATTACTTGAAAAGTTAAAGTTGATAATACTGTCAGCAATGTCACTTAGCCACATCAAGTTAAACAAGGCAAAACTAATTCCTAACTGGGTTGTTACTCTTGCTTCATGTTTTGTTAAGTGTGAAATTAACGCAACTCCCATTGGCCAAATTGCAAACAATAAGGTAACGCCTATGGCGGGAGCTAGTAATTGACTAAAAGTTACTTCAATAGGTTTATTTAAATAAAATGTATAACCTGTAACCAAAGCAAATAAACAAAGGCTAAACGCTAACATTAAAGGATGACGCATTATATTTATAATGTTTTCATAAGGGCTAAACTGCGTCGTTTGTGCTACTGGGTGATCAGGAAACATCACTCTTACTAAGCTTTTACCAATACTAAATACATCACCAGAATTAACAATATGGTTGTTAAGCGAGGTTTTACCGTCTTCAAGGTAGCTACCATTAATGGTATTTTTATCTTCGACTAACCAATGTTCACCATTAAAGGTTAATTCTAAGTGACTTGGGCAAATATGCGGATCTGACAAAATAAGATCGTTTTGATAGTTTCTCCCAATAAGTACAGTGTCTTGATTGAGTTTTTGTTGGCGAATTAATTTATGACCTCTACTAATTTCTTCGATAATTATTTCCATGAGATCGACTCCATAAATTTATCGGTAAACGCTAAGGCTGAAGATTTTTCAATACCTGCAATAGTAAAGTGGCTCACTAGTGCCTGTTTGTTTTTATCAATAGAAGCACTTAAAAATAGTACATCAAATAGTTGTGGGAATTTTTTATAACCGCGTGTGCAAAAAATACTTTTTGTACTAATAGTTCGATTGCTCGGCGTAACAATATCGTGATGGCATTGATACTGTGAAACATCTTCTTTACCTGCTTTGTTACCTGGGCCAGCGCGTTGTATTTGCTGCTCGTACAAATGATAAAATTTATTAACACTCATTTCTTTTGCTTGTAAGTATCGAAATTCCATTTCAATACTGCCCGTAAAGAAGTTGGAGGAGATAAAAGTGTTTTCATCTAATGAACAATTAGCAACCGCAGCAAAAAATAACGCATCGGCTTTGTCAGCATTCGAATCGCCCCAACAGCGAACAAAAGGGACGTCGATGATTGGAATAATAGCATTTTCTAAGGTCTTATTTTTCCATGGGCTATTGAGTAATGTAGTAATGAGTTTTTCTTGATTATGAGAAAGTTGTTCGCTCATTTGTAGTTCAATACTGGCAGGCTTTTCCATTTTAAACGCATTAAAAAGTGCGACTAGTTTATCGTGCGGCACTAGAAAACCAATTTGGTTACCAGATGTAGCAACATTTACCCCGACAACTTCACTGTCATCATTAACGACGGGTCCGCCGCTCATTCCGGAGTTAACTGAGCCAGTAAAATGAATACGGTCATTAAATGATTCTTTTTTTAAGCCATTGTATGTGCCCGGAACAACAATCATCCCTAAGTCATGCGGATTACCAAGTGAAAATAACTCTTGGCCCTTTATTGGCGTTTGTTGCGCCAATTTGAAAAATGGCATGTCTGCAGTCGCTTTACGTTTAACTAACGCTAAATCGTTAATTACATCGACACTTTGCAGTAATAATTCATCTTTGTTGCCTAAATGATCAAGGTATTCAATGCGATATTTACTGGGATGTTGAGCAAAACCTGAAATAACATGATAGTTGGTAGCAATAATGCCATCGTTACTAATTTGAAAGCCTGAGCCAATAGACGATTTTTCACCACTGGCTAAGTCGATCAATCGAATTTGATAAAGAGAAGGGGCAAGTTGTTTAAATATTTCTTCAGCTTGCTCAACTGCAAAGCTGATATTGCTGCCTATACTACTGATTATAAGTAATAGTAAGGTAATAAAACCTTTCATTGAAAATCCTTGTTGTTTCTATGCATCACTATAGTGCCATTTTTTGGCTAATTGTCATCTATTATCCACAAGATATTGAAGACCTACTGAATATTTTTGTCACAAGTTAATTAGTTCATTAATTTTGAGCAAGTTAAGCGTAAAAATTAAGATATGCTAATGAAAAAAACAGTTAACATTATTTACCCATCATCGTATTTTTTCAGCTTAATTGATGTGTATCAAATAAGGGGTTTTTTGCCTGCGACAATATGTCGCACATCATTAATTTCCCTTTGTTTTTTATTACACATACTTACAAGATAGTGACAATTTTAATCAACAAGTGAAGTTATCATGTTGTCTCCTGTCAAGTTCCCTCAAAACGCTATCGCCTTTGCTGTAAAAATGATCTTAATATCAGCAAGTACATTTTCATTATCTGTTTCCGCTAATGAAGCACCTAAAAATCAAGAAACAATTAAAGATATTGAAGTTATTACCATTACTAATCAACGTCATAATGATGTGACAGATAATCAAAGCTTTGCACAAGGTAAAACCAGTGCCCCAGATTTAGCGAATTGGCTTTCGTCTGTACCGGGGGCAAATATTAATAGTAACGGTCCTATCACTGGTATAGCTCAATATCGTGGTTTGTTTGGTGATCGCGTTGCAGCAACTTTAGATGGTCATCCTATTATTGGAGCAGGGCCTAATGCTATGGATACGCCGTTGAGTTATTCCACACCGCTTATAGTTGAGTCGATGACTGTTTATCGTGGTATTGCACCTGTGGCAGCTGGCATGAATACTTTAGGTGGGGCTATAGATGTGAAAATGCGAAAAGCAGAAACATTTAATAGCGACTCTTGGCAAACTACGGGTGATTTACAAGCGGGCTATCGTAGTAACAATAGTGCGAAAACGTTATCTGCGGTTGCTAATGTTACTACTGGCGATGTAGCTGTTATGTTTTATGGGAATCAACAAGCTGGCGATAGTATGACAAGCGGTGCAGGGACTTTAATTTCACCGACTGATTTTGATAAAAGCCAATTTGGTACAGACATTCGTTATGCAACAGATGCTAATGATGTCGGATTGAGTTATCACTATACAAAAACGGATGATTCAGGAACGCCAGCTCTTCCTATGGATATAGAGTACATTGAGAGTCATCGTATTAATCTTGATGGAAATTTTACTCTTGGACAGTGGCAAGGGCAGTGGTTAGTCGGTAACTTGGATGCGGATCATGGTATGACGAACTTTTTAATGCGCACTAATAATGATCCAACAAAATTTAGAAGAAACAATGCGCTAGCAGACACTACTGATGTTAAATTTATGATTGAACGAAATTTTAGTTTTGGTGAGTTAAGCATAGGTACAGACGGTTATTTTTCTACTCATGATTCGGTGATCACTAACCCTAATAATGCGATGTTTGAAGTGGTTAATTTTAATAATGTTATTGATGATCGCTACGGTGTATTTGTTGAGTGGAAAAATCAATTTGACCAAACTTTAGTGCAACTGGGCGTACGTGCCAAGCGCGCAGAAGCAAATGCTGACGAAGTGGCAACATCGATGGCAATGATGCAAATGGCGCCTAATATGCCAATGGATCCAGCTATGCATAATATGAGTATGATGGCAGGTAACTTAATGGATAAGTTTAATAATGCTGACAGAAAAGTTGCCGATAATAATATTGATGTCGCTTTGAGCACACAAACACAATTGTCAGGTGCAACCTCTTTATATATTGGAGTAGGTATTAAAAACCGCGCACCGTCTTATCAAGAGCGCTATTTATGGATGCCTATGGAGGCAACTGGCGGTTTAGCTGATGGCCATACTTATATTGGTGACATAAACCTTAAATCGGAAACGGCCTATCAAACGGATATTGGGATAACTTATCAAACAGGTAAAATGATGTTTGCGCCGCATGTATTTTATCAAAACATTGAAGATTATATTCAAGGTACACCATTAACCATGGAAGATATGAATGCCTCTATGATGGCAAACATGATGGCTGGCGATACTAATCCGTTAAAGTTTACTAATGTTGACGCTAAACTATATGGCTTGGATGTTAACTGGTATGTTAATTTAGGTGATAGTTTTCAAGTATCAGGCATTGCCAGTTATGTTAAAGGAGAGCGTAAAGATATTGATGATAATTTATATCGTATAGCGCCGCTTAATGGGCAGTTTACCCTTAGTTACTTTAACGCTTATTTAATTACTAACTTAACAGCGGTAGTGGTATCGGCTCAAGATGATGTTTCTTTAACCAATGGTGAACAAACAACGGCTGGGTATGGTTTAGTTAACCTAGATGTTGAATACTTTGTTAATTCAGATTTTACTCTGCGTGCGGGTGTGGACAATGTATTAGACAGAGAATATCAAAACCATTTAGGTGGATATAATCGAGTAAAAAACGTAGAGACTCCTGTAATGACTCGCCTGCCTAGCGAAGGCTTAAGTGCATGGGCAGAAGTGACTTATAGTTTTTAATTATTATTAAATTAGGGATAGTCAAACAAAGAAGAAACCTTAACGACCCGTATGAATTGTTAAGGTTTTTTATTTTTTACGATGAAAGCGTCATAAAAAGCTGGCGAAAATTAGACTAACCCTATAGTTTTGACTAAGGCTTTCTTTATAACGCGATACCTAAATGGATCATAACCAAGTTCAAGAATATTTAATGTTAAAACCTGAAACGAGCCTTTATTACCCTTTTGGTGATGAAGTTAAAGTTTTTCGGGTTAAAAATAAAATGTTTGCTACTTTAGCGTTTGGTAAAGGTAGTGAAAAAGGTACAGAAGGAAAAATGGCAGGGCAATTTTGTATTAATTTAAAATGTGATCCTGATGAAGCCTTAATATTGCGAGATATTTTTCCATCAGTCATACCAGGCTATCATATGAATAAAGCACAATGGAACACGGTCATTTTAGACAACTCAATTCCACAAGGTGAAATTGAGCGGATGATCGATAATTCGTATATGTTGGTAGTCAGTAAAATGACCAAGAAAGATCAAGAACCTATTTTGATGCATTTATAATAGAGTAATTTCGAACACTTTTGACTAAAGAGCAAACTGTGCAGGTGAATGAGTTTTACCCTTTAACTTCACAAGTAGCTTCTTAATTTATTCAAAGCAGCAACTGAAAATCCATCATCGTAAAAATATATAATAACACCGTCTTTATTGAGCAGTATCGCACGTGCATTGTTGGGGTTTTCATTGCCAGTGAACGCTTGAATGCTTTCGCCATCTTTATAAACGGTAATAACGCCTTTCCAAAGCTCTTTTGGAATTCCTTTTCGCATACCATTATCAATTACGGTGCTGAACATGCGTGGAAATAATCCTTGAATAGTTGGTACCTCATAAACATCAACTTTGGTCTCTGTCATGTCTAAACCTATTAGCCATCTGTCGATGTCAAATTGTGAATTTTGCTTATAACCCACTAAGAGTAGCGTGAAGTCACTTGTAAAGTCGCCAGGTATATTGACCATTTTCTTTTCAAGATTTTGACCATTAACCGTAGGAAATGTTTTTCCCACTAAAGAGTTATTAGCATAATGTGTGCTACAACCAGTAGCTAAAAGAAGGATTAAGCAGCTAAAGAAAAAACGCATATAGATTTACTCGTTGTTGTGGACTATTTTATTTAGGTTATACGTTTGTTTTTTCGATATTGTTCACAATTTTACAAAATTATTTAGGTCTTAGTTACAAGCAGCGAAACAGTAGGTCTAGTAGCTATATACCTAAACCTATCAGGCCTACTCATTTTTTATCGTAATTTACTTATTATTGGCTTTAATTAAGTGCAATTGGGTTTGTCGACCATCAATAAATCTAACCCCTTCATCATCAAAAAAAGCTTCTTCTTCTAACATTATCCTTATTTCTTTCCCCCATGATTGAAGAAATACCGCATTATTTAATTCTATTGAATATGCGGTATTAAAATGTAGAGGATAGTCTCCACTCCCCTCTACGCCCTGTTGAGAATCCCACATACCTAAAGTTGTGCCCGCAGCATGACCATGGTAGCCAATAGGGTGAGTATAGATGGTTGGTTTAAGTCCTTGTTCAATAGCCTGTTTTCTTGATAACTTTAAAACCTCATTACCTGTTCTTCCCGCTTTAAAGTTGCTGATAAAAATATCCTGTAATTGATTTCCTGAATTAAAGGCTGAAATAAGTTCTGTGGGGGCAAATTTTTCATTTTGCTTTAGGACATAAGCGTGTTGTTGGGTATCGGTATTTAAACGTAGGTAGGTAATACCAAAGTCAACATGCAATAAATCACCTTGTTGAATAATGTTATCTTCATAGCCATTAGTAAAGCTATCTTCATGATCAAACTTCTGACTATTTTTACGTTGAATATTTACGGTAGGATGAAACCAAGCGTTTAGTTTCAATTCTTTAACACGTTCCCTAAACCACCACACAAGATCATTCGTTGACGTTTTACCTACTTCAATGATTTCGTTGGAGAAGCCTTGAGCGATAATTTCATGGGCGATTGCAACAATTTCTTCATACATTTTTACTTCTTCAGGTATGCGTTGTTCCAACCAAGAAACTCCTAATGCTTGTGCAGAAACAACTTTTTTTCTGTAGCTGATAGGTAATGTTGATAATAGTTTTTCTTTTTCACTGGCAACTAAACCATCGGCATGCGCCCAGTATTCAGATTGGTTAATACCGATTTTATTAGGGTTCTTATCTTTGATTAATGTAAGTAAGGCCTGCCATTGGTCTGGTTGCTTATTTTTATCCCAAGCTTTTTCAAAAATACTGCCAACCTTGTAAGGAGCAATAGCATAAGCACTGACGGTATTATTTTCTTCTAAAGAAAAAACGAAGATAGTTGTTCTTCTTGCTGATAACCAATTTGCAGGTAAAAAGGTCTTTAGTATGGGATCTTCATTATACTCTCGACTGATAAGTATCCACATATCAATACTTGTTTCTGTCATTAAACGAGGCAGTAATTGTTGAACTCGCTGTTGAGTTATTCTATCTATAAATTCAGCGCGTTCTTGCATTGATAGAATATTATGCACAGCCTTTGTGTCTTTCGCTTGAACTGTTTGAATTGTTGCTATTAATAGGAAAAAACTAAACAAAAAACGCATTAGAGTGCCTTAACTAATAAGTATTATTGTACATACTAACAATTTAAGGCAATAGATAAACCTATTTAAGATAACATTAGTTTGCTAGGAGATAACTATCCTGCTGTTTGAGTTTTTTTGGCCGTTTATACCAAGAAAATTACCTGTTAACTATTTATCTTCAACTGAATTAAGGTAAATTAGTGTCGATTACAGTAATTTCGATGGCTGGCTGAAGGCTTTCTGCCACTGCTCGGCTATCACCTCCATACTCACTGTGTCCCCAAGTAATGACAGTCCCATTTTTCTTTAATGCAGCAAATGCATTATTGGTTGAATAAACATCAACTATATTGTGAGATTCAATAGTGCTGCTATCACCGCCGGAATTTGACTCTCCCCAAGTAGTAATTGAATCGTCTGTTTTGAGCGCAGCAAAAGCACTTATTGTTGAATATATTTTGACTGTATTAGTTAGGTTTACAGCAGAACTGTCGCCGCCACGAATGCTTTCTCCCCAAGTTAATACATTGCCATCTTGACTTAACGCAGCAAAAGAAAATGCGTTGGCGTAAATAGTATCTATATTATATAAGTTAACATTACTACTATCGCCACCGTTATTTTGATCCCCCCATGTTACTACCGAGCCATCTTGTTTTAGCGCTGCAAAGGCGCTGCTGGTGGAAAAAACTTCGGCTGTATTATTTAAAGGGGCATTACCAGCATTGCCGCCATTATTAGCATCTCCCCAAGTTTCTATTGAGCGATCTGTTTTGATAAAGGCAAAAGCAAAAGGGTTAGAGAATACTTCACTAACATTGTCAATCATTGGCGGCTCGGTGCCTGAGATAATACCATCTCCCCAAATGATTACTGAACCATTGCTTTTATGTGCGGCAAAGGCGGAATTTGTCGCGTAAACTTCTTGAATATCATCAAGTGTTACTTGGCTACTATCTCCACCACGTTGACTGTTGCCCCAAGTTACGACTGAACCATTATGTTGTAATGCGGCAAAAGCTGAAGTAGTAGCATAAATACGAGAGACATTTTTTAAGATTACAGAACTACTATTACCGCCATAATCAGCACTACCCCAAGTGATTACAGTGCCGTCTTCCTTAAGGGCAGCAAATGCATAATTAGTTGCATAAATTTCTTTAACGTTCTTTAACAAAGGAGTATCGCTTATAGACGCTGGTGCTAACCCCCAACTAACAACTGAACCATCATGTTTTAAAGCAGCAAATCCACCATCATTAGAATAAATAGTTTTAACATCAGTTAATGCTATATTTGAACTACTTCCCCCTGAAGCACTTTCGCCCCAAGTAACAACAGAACCATTACTCTTAAGTGCTGCAAAAGCTCTTACGTTAGAATAAATATTAGTAACATGACTTTGAGTTAAACCAACTATTGTTTGAAAGGCTTTATCAATTAAATTGGCACTGTTATTGGAAGAAACATCAATACGAATTTTTTTATTTAAATCATCAGCAGTTAAAATATAATGATCTGTAGCTGAAATATTTTGACCACTAATAGACCAGCTATATTTATTCATCGAAGCTAGACATTGAGAGCAGTCTACTGCGGCTTTTAATGTTTCTCCTTCAGCCCATTTCCCTGTAATGTTTATTGCATTAATGACTGCTGGTTTAGGAGTGTTTTTAGCATCATCATCAGTTTTTTCACCACCACCACAGCCTAATGTAGCAATAAAACTAAACAGAACTGCAAGGTAACCTCGATTAACGGCCATGGTAAATTCCTTTTATTTTTTAGGGTTTAGCGAAAGTGTATATTAAAAACTAGCGTAAAAATATGGCTTAGTTGGTTGAGTGTTAAACAATTAGTAATAATTAGAGTTTAAGCATTTTAAATTTAACCATTTGATTAATGTTTTAGTTTTTAAATGCTATTACTCTTACTTTGGTCCAAACAAATTGTACTGAAAAATATACAATAGCAGATGCTAAAGCGATTATTGTCGCAAATATTGTTGGTAATACAGCACCAAAGCCAAAACTCATACTTAGAATAAATCCTAAGACAAACTCTTCTCTATATACCTTAAAAAAAATAGCAAACAACAAAATTCCTGGAAACATAATTGATGATATATGCGCATAGCCGTTAAAAAATGTGAGCGAAAGCATTACGCCATACATAAAGGCAAGTAAAAAACCAATATAACTATGCTTTAAACATAATGAGGTTTGGGCTGGAGATGTTTGTAATAGTCGTTTTTGAATGCGTCCTAACATTATCCATGATAATACGGGGAGTAACACGCTACCCCACCAATTGGATATTGCTGGTAGATCCGAACGATTTAATAAGTGGTGGCTTGGTACGCCTTCATGTAAATATTGCCAAATCAATATTGACCAAGTTATCAAAGAAACTAGGCCGATAAAATACCATTTAGTCGTTAAAAGTTGTTTTTCGTTCATGTAATATCTTACGTAAAGTGTGGTTTTGTATAGTTAAGCAAATTATATTCCAATAACAATTGGTTAATATTTACAATGACTTGGATGTGGGTAGAAAAAATTAAGCTTTGAATGAACAGTAAAGTTACTAAAAAGTGAGTAGATTGACTCAATATTGTTAATAGGCGCGATTATTCAAAGCGAGAAAAGATCTATACCAAAATGAACACTAGGACTTATATAGTTAACTTATTGCTATTTTTTCTGTTAGATTAATTAAAGTTAACTTTTTATTTGGCTAAATCATCATTAAGGATCTTTGTGAAAAATATATTTATCTTCTTCATTATATGTATTTATTTTTTTAGGCTCGATTTTTCTTATGCTGAGTCGGCGGTCGCCATGCCTGATAGTTATAGCGCACAGGCAGCTAAAGCCGTTTTGCAAAGTGGTGGTAACGCGGTAGATGCGGCTATCGCAGCTCAGTTTGTTTTAGCGGTTACCTTGCCTGAGGCTGGCAATGTTGGCGGCGGTGGCTTTATGACTATATATAAAGAAGGTAAAGCGGATTTCTTAGATTACCGAGAAGTCGCGCCACAATCAGCCCATAGAGATATGTACTTAGATGAAAATGGTGATGTTATTCCTAATCTATCGCTATACGGAACCTTGTCTGCAGGAGTACCAGGTACGGTTGAAGGAATGTGGCAAGCGCATAAAAAATATGGTTCTCAATCATGGAAAGCATTGCTTACACCTGCAATTACTTTAGCTATAAAAGGGTTTATTGTTCACCCAAAATTGGATGAGGGTATAAAATCTCGAATCAACAGTTTTGAGAATGAGGGCGTTAAAGTTAATTTTGCTAGCTATTTTAGTCATGCTAAAGCTGGCGAGTTATTTAAACAACCGGAACTGGCTGAAACACTGAAAAGGATTGCTAATGAAGGTAAAAATGGATTTTACCAAGGTAAAACAGCTAAAATTATTAGCGAGTTCATGGCAAAAAATGGCGGCATAATTACTGAAAAAGACCTTGCTAATTATCATGCTACTTGGCGAAAACCTATTGAGATGCAGTGGCGTGAATTTGATGTTATTACTGCACCACCACCAAGTTCTGGTGGGATTGCCGTTCTACAATGGTTAACGATGTATGATTTAGTTAAAAAAAATTCGCAGATATCCCATAACTCACCAGTCTATATTCATTTGCTTTCAGAAGTGGGAAAAAGAGTATTTGCCGATAGAGCTGAGTACTTGGGCGATCCTGACTTTTATGATGTGCCAGTTCGTCACCTACTTAATAACGAGTATCTTAAACGCAGATCAGCAGAGGTTAATTTAACCAAAATATCACCCACAAAAGACATTACGCCCGGTTTAGTGGAAAGTACAGATACTACGCATTTTTCTATTGTAGATCAGTGGGGGAATGCAGTGTCTAATACCACAACGATAAACTATCCTTTTGGTAGTGGGGTTGTTGTAGAGGGCGCTGGATTTTTATTGAATGATGAAATGGATGACTTTAGTGCGAAACCCGGTGTGCCTAATGTCTTTGGTGCCGTGGGTGGTACGGCTAATGAAATACAACCCAATAAGCGTATGTTATCTTCAATGTCGCCTACCATTATGTTGAAAGATGGTAAGGTGAGATTAGTGACAGGATCGCCTGGTGGCACTACCATTATTTCATCGGTTTATCAGTCTATTCTTAATGTAATAGAGTTTGGCATGTCGGCAAATGATGCCGTTAATGCGCCTAGATTTCATCATCAATTATTACCTAAAGATGAAATATGGCACTACCCTAAACTTAATAAAAAAGCTTTGAAAGCAGTACGTAAAATGGGCTACAAAACTAAAGTGGATCATTTTGGTGATTTACAACTTATTATCCGAACAGATAAAGGTTTAAGTGCAGCGTCTGAAAATGGTGAATATAGTCGAGGTTTATCACTTATATTTAAGTGATTTGTTTGACAAACAATAGGTATAACCACCTTCTTTTTAGAAAGCGGCTAACTAGAGCCTTTTTGCATTTTTTCATTAACCGATATAATTTTCATATGCTGTTGAGTAACATCAGTTGGCTTGGGTGGGGCGACAAGTAATAAGATTCATTAATATACGCGTTAGGTGATTTTCTAAAATGATGGCGTAACAAGGTTACGGGCACAATTAAAGGAAGGAAGCCTAAACGATAATCTTCGATTGTTTCGTTAAGTTCTTGCTTATCATCTGAGCTAATATCTTTTTTTAAATAGCCTTGAATATGTTTTAAGGTATTTGTGTGATTTGCTTTAGTTGCTATACTTTTTAACAATGCCATGGCTTTTGAAATATAATCATTGGCTAAGAGCTGTAGGTTAGCACACGGCTGAGCTAACAAAGTGCCAAGTGTTTTTAATGCCAATTGATTATGACTCATATAAATGTACTTATGCTGGGCATGAAATGTTTGTATATCTTTAATTGAATACTGAGTCAGCATTAATTGTTGCCAACGATGGTAAACAAAAATTCGCTGGATAAAGTTCTCTCTAAGCACTGAATCGTTTAAACGTCCTTCCTCCTCTACTGGTAAATTAGGAAAGTTCTCCATTAGTTTTTTAGCGTAAATACCTGTTCCGTTACGTTCGGGCATTTCACCGCTATAAACCTTTACACGCTCCATGCCACAACTTGGAGAATCTTTTTTGAGGATGTAACCTGATATTGTAGATTGCCAAGGTCGTTGCTCGTTTGCGATGTTAGTCAGTTTTTCAGTGACATCGATTGCTTTATTTTTTGTGCCAACACATTTAATTTGTTCATCATGTTGCACTAATCGAATAGGCTCTCTAGGAATGCCTAAACCTATAGCAACTTCTGGACAAAAACGTTCAAAATTAAAAAATTGGCTTAAAGTATTTAGTACATACTGATTTTTTTTATGACCGCCATCAAAGCGAACATTTTCTCCAAGTAAACAGCTGCTAACTCCTAATACTATGTTTTTTGTTACTGATTGAGTGTGTGTTGTCATAGAAAAACTGAGTAAGTCAATGTAAGTGATGTATTGATAATAAGCTGTTTTAATACGAAAGCACAATAAATTAAACCTAGCCCTGTAAACTAAGTCGCGGTAACTGTTTGATTAATAAAATTACTTTTCCCGCTATATTATATGTTTGATATCCACACTGTTTGATAAGGAGTTAATATAATCTCTTGTGTAAGGTTGGTTATTTTATTGTTGCTAATAAGTTCTAGCCAAGACTCTGTAACAATTAAGTTAAGTTCACTTAATGGTAACTTAACTGCTTGATCAGTAACATTACTGACACAAAAAATGCTTTGTTTTCTATTTTTACTTTGCCGCCAAAAACCAAAGAGTTGTAAGCCTAGGTGTAACGTAAATTGTGTTGCATTTGGGTGGAATGCGGCTTGTTTAATTCTTATTTTCAATAATGATTTTAACGTAGATAGTACTTTACCGTGGTGTAGTTTTTTATCATCGAGCGCTTTTTCTAAAGCATCTGCATGCCACCTGTGCCTGTTAATAGAGCGATTATGGTGGGTATTGGCAAGCTTTTGATAATCATTTTGTGTGCCAAGCATACTATGAATATAAATCCCTGGTATTCCTTCTAAAGCAAACATAATGCTGTGTGCACAAATAAAGCGTTCAAAATTCCACTGATCTTTACCATTAACAGTACCTTGCATTGCGTCGAAAAGTGAAATATTCATTTCGTATGGCTTTTGCTCACCAGTGTCTGATGTGCGCCATGAAATTTTACCTCCAAAATATTCTATGGTTTGGACAAGGTTATCAACCTCAATATCACTGAGTAAACCTTCTACAGGGCGCAGACCAATGCCATCATGAGAGGCAAGAAAGTTAAAGTACATAGTGCCATCTTGTGGAGGAGGCATACTCATTAGCCATCGTTTTAAATACAAACAATTACCTGTTAACAAGGTGTTTAAGAGCAAGGGAGGTAATGAAAAGTTATAAATGCCATGAGCTTCATTGGCATTGCCAAAGTAAGTTAAATTCTGTGTATTGGGAATATTTGTTTCAGTAATAATTATAGCTTTTGGCTCAACTGACTCAATGAGTGTCCTGAGTAATCTTACAACTTCATGGGTTTGTGGCAGGTTGATGCTAGACGTTCCAGTCACTTTCCATAAAAAGGCGATGGCATCTAAACGAAATATTTTTACACCGGCATCAAGATATTGTTTGATAATTGTGATGAATGCTTTTAAAACTTCTGGATTGCGAAAGTCAAAGTCAACTTGGTCATGGCTAAACGTACACCAGACAAATTTTTTCCCGTTACCTGTTTGTACTTCTTTAAGTAAGGGGGAGGTACGTGGACGAACAACCTCTGATAACTTATCATCAGGCAGAGCAGTAAAGAAAAAGTCATGTCCTTGGCCTTCACCTTTAATAAAGTTGTCAAACCATGCACTTCGACTTGAACAATGATTAATGACAAGATCAGACATTAAATGATAACGACTGCTTATTGCTTTTATGTCTTGCCAAGAGCCTAACGATTCATTGACAGAGGAATAGTCGATAACAGCAAAGCCATCGTCAGAGCTATAAGGGAAAAAAGGTAAAATATGAACGCTGTTTATGGTGTTTTCAAAAGTGTGATCTAAAAATGTTTTTAATGTAGTAAGTGGCGCTTGATCGTCAGTAATAATACTGTCGCCATAAGTAATTAAAACAATATCTTCTTCTGACCAATGGTTAGTGAAAGGCTTTGGAGTGATAAAATCATCTGGTAATTGTATGATATCAATTAGAGACTGTGCAATATTTTCATACGATTTATCAAGGCTTACATCTTGATAAATCGTTGACAGTTGCTGAGTTAGTTTTTGCTTTAGTTGATTAATCTGCATTGTCATAGTTCACCTTTTATTTCAAAGATTGACGAAATTCATCATTGTCTAACTCTACTGCTTCTTTAAGCTGAGATAATATATCAGGGATTGCGCTAACTACTCTATTCCAAGAAGGGATGAAAGGAGTATCCATCGGCTGCTCTAAAAAAACATTGCCGGCGGTTAATATATTCTGAGCGAACATTTCTACTGCTTTTTCTTCGTTATGAATATCGAGGTTAAGACCATTTATCATCGCGTCATTTCTATAGGTTTCTACATAATCTAGTGCAATGCGATAGTAAGTTGCTTTTAATGTCCTAAACTTTTCTACTGTGAAGGTTTCGCCTTGTGTAGCAAGTTTACGGATAAAAGCTTTACTAATATCGATCGACATTTTTGATAATCCGCCTTCAGTATTATCTAACGATAAATCTTGGTGTTTATGATCGTAGGTAGCGGCTATATCTACTTGGCATAATCTATTTGGAGAGTAGTTGCGATACATCTCAGATAGTACACCTATTTCAAGCCCCCAATCACTCGGAATACGTATATCGTTTAATACATCTCGACGAAAAGAAAACTCGCCAGCTAGTGGGTATAAAAAACTATCCATATATTCTAAATAATCACAATGACCTACTGTTTTTTTCAGCGCCTTAATCAAAGGTGTTACTAATAATCGAGAAACACGACCATTAATTTTCCCTCCTGCGACACGAGCATAGAAACCTTTAGAGAACTCATAATTAAATAAGGGATTGGCAACCGGGTAGAGAAGCCTATCGAGCAGCTCTCGTTCATAAGTTAAAATATCACAGTCATGTAGAGCAATGGACTCAGCTTTGCCAGAGGCTAAAATGTATCCCATGCAATACCAAACGTTTCGTCCTTTACCTAATTCTTTAGGGGCCAAGCCTAATGCTTGTAATTTTGCATCGATGGCTTGCAGTCTAGGACCATCATTCCACAATACTCGGTGATGCTGTGGCAATTGAGAAAAAAAAGATAGCGCGTGCTGATATTGGTTTAAATCTGCTCGGTCTAAACCAATCACTATTTCCGATAAGTACTTAACTTCTTTCAATTTATTAATAATATCGGGTAAAGCTTTGCCTTCTAATTCAGAAAATAAAGAAGGTAGAATAAGTCCAAGTGAGCGTGTTTTTGAAAAGGCTAATAATTCATCGGCCATGTCTGCGGGATCACGTTGAGCTAAGTTATGTAAAGTGGTTACAGTTCCGTTTTGATAAAAATCAGCCATGTTTACCTCTGTGTAAAATTAATGTGAAAGTAATTGATTTGCTAAAATAATTTGAATGGCTTCAGCCCATCCTAAAGGGCCAAACTGTTTGGTTTGCAGCGTCATTTCTTGACGATGTAAAGTAGGAAATGAATGTACTGGAGATCGAACTTGTACTGCGATATCAGCAACTTCTAACATTGCAGTGTCATTTTCTCCATCGCCGAGAGCTATAGTACATAGCGAATTATTCACCTCTTGTTCACGATATTGTTCAGCTAACCAAATTAACGCTTGGCCTTTATCGCAATAACCGCCAACATGGAGAAACCTGCCACCTTGAGTAATATTCGCACCTAGATCAATCATATGTTCAATAAATGCACTTTTTGCTAATCCATCACTTAGCCATTGAACGGGTTCACCATATTGTCTCTGTTTTGCTCGTTGTGCTTCTTCGATAGATAAACCGGTAAGTTGTGAAAGTTTTAAGTCAGATAATGTTGAGAAGCCTTGAAATAAAGATGTAAATTCCGTGGCATGTTCAGATAATAAATCGAGCCAATACTGTATAGGCAGACAGAAGGATTTTACCCAATAGTTACCAATGGTAACGGTGTCGGGAGGCTGCGTATCAAAAGTATCGACAGGCATATAAACCGCAGCGCCATTTTCGATAATAAAAGGCGTTGTAAGTTGCAACTCTCGTCTAATTACTTCTGTTTCAGCTAATGTTTTACTCGTGTTTAATATGACAGGGATATCAACATTTTTTAATTGCTGTAGTGTTTTTGCAGCCGCAATAGATTCATAAGTGAAGTGGTCGAGTAAGGTGCCATCTAAATCACTAAAGACTATTTTTTTTATCGTACTCATACTGTTTCTGCTATAGGAGTGTCGGTAATGTTACGTTCATAATCTAAGTGAAATATTTCATCTGCTGAGTGTGAGATGGTATTACAGCCTTGCACACTCAATCGTTGAAAATACTGAGTGAAATTTAGTATTTCTTCGGGAGACATAATTTTTGAATTCGCTAACCCTTTATTTTTTGTTTCGAGTTTTTGTTCCTGCTCTAGACGCCATTTGTATACACAATCAAAAGAAGGAGCTTGAAGTGCTAACCAAAAATCCATTTTTTCATATAAAGGGGCATAACTAGTTTTAAGTTGTTGGTTAACGTAGTTTCGCCATTTTCCTTGTTTATCATGTTGTAATTCAAGTTCATTAATAGGCGCTTCTAGTTGTTTCTCATTTTGTGGACTAACCCCCCAACACCAACCTTCTAATAAAATAATATCAACAGACTGAGTTACGAGTTGCCACTCTTCTTTTGGAAATGGTTCATCTGTTGCTTTATTAAATTTTGGAATAACAAAACCTGTTTGGTGAGCAGTTAATTGATTTAATACTTTGCTCATTGCTGCTATATCATGAGTACCAGGAACACCTCTTGTTGCTAGCAAAGGATGGACTTTATCGGCTAATTTCTGACGTTTTTTACTCGAAAAATAAAAGTCATCGAGAGAGATAACGACAACATTAAGTTGATACTCTGTCGTTAAGTATTCAGCAATAAAGTCAGTCATGGTTGATTTTCCGCTGCCTTGACAACCATTAATACCAACAAAGTAGGTATCACCTTTTTCTTTAAATTGATTAAATATTCGGTTTGCAAGTGGTTGGTAATATTGCTCGGTTGTGCGTTTAAAGTTTTCTGGTAATTTGTGTTGTTGAATAAAATCTGAAAGCATAAGTAGCACCCTAAATAAATATTAACTAGTCTATTACTATCAACTCTTATGCCATTTTATTATTATTTATATATTAGGTTTTAACTTGTTGTTATTAATTAACTTTTAATTTTATTTGACTGTTTTTTCTTCGGTGTGTGATTTTAATTAGCGCACTAGTTTTAAGTGAAATGCGCCATAGTGGTGCAATTTTTGATGGGGCAAGTATTGATAGGTGGGATTAAAATTAGGTTAAATTACTATTAGGGGGGAACTAAAATAACTAAGGGCTTACTTAGTTCAGCCCCTAGTTGAGTATGTATGCAGCTATGCTATGTTAACGGACAATGTACTGGCAAAGGTGACTAAATTCTATCTTCCATTATACTTTGCTCATCCTTTACTTTTGATCTTTCAGAGTTGAGCTTTTTACTCTTAACCGCATGTAAGTCATTAATATATTTTTTCCATAAACGATCATTTAAATAACCAATGTTAATGGCAGGATCTTGTCTGACACCTGTAATTATTGGGCCGTCGACTATGGTAGCTAAGATATAATCTTGAAAGTTTTTACAATAGAAATTTTTAATATCTCTTTCGCCATTTTCTGTGAATGACATTTCTAATCCTACGGTAATTTCACCATCGCACTTATCAGCTAAAATTGTCTCAATTTGCACAAGAGTTGCAGCATAACCTTGTTGAGGTAAATCAATAGATTTTTCATACATAACTAAAGTGTCGTCTGAATTTAAAAACCAAAGATCGTATCGACTGGTTTCACATTTCATTTCATATTTAGAAATAGCCTGTAAATCAAGTCCTGGCATCACTGAAAAGTTAAGACTATAAGCTGTTAAACCAAAACCGCTCGACGTGTCTTTTGTTGCAGGGAAAAAGTGATTAACATACGCTTGGTTTCTTGGCGCTAATGTTTTAGTTGCAGGAAAATTATAAGCAGGAATTTTATCGATTTTACAATCGTTAATTAAGCCAGATAATTGTTCTCTTTTTATACCCAGAGGAACATTTTCTATGGTGAAGTTACCAGATAGATCGGCAATCAAGCCGACTTTATTTGCTAAACCTGATTGTTCTTTATAAATCAAGTAATCATCAAAATACTCATAATTTAATGCGTCAGATTCTGCCTTAGCCGTTTTATATACAGAAAGTGGGAATCCATAACTTCTGGCAAATTGTAAATCAATATTGTACAGCTGAAAGTTTTCATAGCCATTTTCTTTAGCTAATAAATCGTTTTTATATTTGGTATAATCATTAAAGCCAGCTATTTTGGCTTTTACCATTACTGCTTCATATTCCTCAAGTGATAAACCATAACTTTCCGCCTTTTTTACCACAGCCTTCATTTTTTCAAATGTTTGATAGCCTTTTTCTACTGCGATCATTTCGTCCATATGGCTGTTAACGGCAAATCCTAAAGCGGGCACCATCAATAAGCCTAAAAACAAAAACTTTACAGCATCTTTTCTAGACTTTACATTTAGTGCGTTGTTGATCTTGTTCTCTTTGAGAAAGTAACTATTAAATAAGAAGTATAAAATAAAAATAGCTAAGCAAACTGCTAGCACAATAAACATAATTTTCATTTACTTAACCTGTAAAAATTTATTAAAACAATATAGATCCATAAAGCGAAAGCTTTAGGAAATATCCATTATTATTTTGCTTAATCCCATATACATAGTACTTAGGGTAAAGCATTACTTATGAACACTTTCATAGTCACAAGCTTTTGGATTTGTTCGAATTATACACATGAACAAGAAATTTTGTTAACACTTTATTACACCTCAAGCATTTAATGTGCCTAAAACTTTGTTTATTCAATAGTTAACGTAAATTATGTTTTTATTTTTCTTGTAACTTCGGTGATTAAGGTAATTAATGATTAATCATTGCGCTAAATGATTATTATTATTTGCGTTATGGAGTTTATATTTAAAATAGGTTTACTTTTTCTGGAACTTTATTGTTTTTTAGTCTAAATGTTTTTGCTGCGAATACGGCAATCACTAAGCAAGATCTGGCAGCTCATAATGTGATACCTTCACATAAAAAAGCAGGTAGCGAAGTCATTGTTGAAAAGTTACAGGTTAAGTATCAACACACTGAAAATCTTTCGATAAAAATGGGCATATATATGTTCCTGTACGTTGAAGAACTGATCTACATAAACCTACCCAGTATTTAATTACTGTTAGACACTAGAATAAAGCAACATTAATACAACGGGTTTGGCATGAAACAGCGGGAATTTTATTGGACATTGGCAAGGGGTACTGGACAAGCTTTAGTTACAACCGGTCTAAACTCTGAACTTTTCAGAAATTATATTTTCAGAACTTATAATTGGGCATGGTGGGGAAGTTGAGGAGTATAAATTAGACTTTATGAAGCTAAGCAATAAAGAGCGTGAACATTTACTCAGCTGTGTAAAGTCGTTTTAATTGGTATTTATAAAGTGATTGTTATTACGCTATCTGAATTTTTTATATAAAGAGATAGCGTAGATAAAATATACGTAAATAATATAATATTAATGTTTTGCGAAGGTCTCTTTATTTGCGCCACCTGTTATCGCAGCTGCGATCGCAGAGTCCTCACTAATACCTGAATTAATTGCCGCATTAACTATATCTCTAGAATAATGTGCTTCACTATGGCTAACTGCGGTACTAACAACACTGTCAGCGTCATCAGGGAACAAGGTTAAAGTGTCAGTTACCAAATTGGAAACTTGTTCAGGAATAGCACTGATTGCAGCAGTTAATATATCTAACATTTTTTCTGGGTAACTTAGCATCGAATCATCCATAACACTTTCAGCGACGAAAGGTTCAGTGATAATTGCTACTCGTACAAGACCTGCAATACTTTCGGGATTATGATCCGCTGCTACTTTAACTATTTCTCTAGCATAAGCAGGTTCAGCGTTAATAGCTATTTCAATAATCTTTTCGTTTGGTGCAACATTTGCTTGAATAACGCTCTCTACAACATCACAGACCAAAGCAGGTTCAGCTCTAATTGCTCCAAGCATAATTTGTTTATATCTATTTGGGTATAGATGTAATGCTGATTTAAGGACAGGATCAACTTTCTCTGGATAGCGTTTTAATATTGCACTGACACTGTGTTGAATGGAAATGTGTTGTTTAACTTGTTGTTTTAGTAATTGAGTGATCAATACTTCCTGTTTATCTACTGCGTAATCCTTCGCAAACACATTTGTACTAATACAACAAAGAAGCGAATATAATAAAAAAAATCTCATTTATGCTCTCGTTATAGTATAGATAATGTTAATTCAGCGGCTAACTTTGTTAATTCTTATATAAGTAGAGAGATAACATATACTAATGAATAGTATAAATCTCCTGTGTATTTATACAGAAGCATAAGATGCAACTAAAGATTTAGTCCGATTAATGCACGTTTAGTTCAATAAATGTTCGAACAAATAAATTATTAAAAATACTACTTGATCATTTTATTAAACTGTCTAGAATGCGCATCCAGTTCCAAGGGGCAACCCAAACGAACGTTTTGAACAGTTAACTCCTCTTTATAAGAGCTAAACAGTTAACTTAACGTTTTAAAACGCTTTATTTTGAAAGTTTGAAAAAACTTCAAATTAAATTAAATAAAACGTTGACATCAAAACTGAGACGCGTAGAATGCGCATCTCGCTTCGGGCAAGGCCTAACAGTCACCCAGGGCAACGAAGTTAAACGAATGCGATTTAACTTAAGTTAACCACTTGATTAATTAAGATTTACTTAGATTACTCAGTCGTTAACATTCTTTAACAATTAGTTATCATGCAATTTGTGTGGACACTCACATTAATGTTGATTTTACCTAGTCTTCTATCTTTATAGGTAGAGGCAAAAAAAACAGCTTAATAAATGATGTCCATGCAAAACAAATACTTTTATCTTTTTC
>NZ_BAAJLX010000020.1:0-48351 GCF_057543495.1 Colwellia sp. SU-HH01217
ACCATTAATATATAAAGTGTAAATTGTCCTGATGGCTTGTGTATGTTAGTTAAAAACCTTTGAAAAAATAATAAAAGTTATCTATCTATAATTTGTCTTCTTTGTACAAGGTTTTAAATAAATTCACGCATTTATTACTACTCTCTTATAATTTCAATCATTTAACTAAACTATACAATTCTCTTTATATAGGTAGGTTTTATCCGAGTGTCAGAAAATTTAACAACACAAACCAAAATAAAAACAATAATTTTACAAAAAATTTACAAGCTAACTCGCATACACAGAACAAAAAGCAACAAAATACGTAAAAACAGAATTAAAAACAATATAATATAGAAACAACAATAAACTGATTGTTTATAAGACAATTCGACCTGTAAAATTAATTTACACTATATTTACATTCTTTAACTGTAAATTTAAGCTCTCTTCGATAGGCCTTATTTAACAGGCTAATTTTCATTTTATTTACTCAGGCATCATTTTTGCACTCTCTCAATCACAAATTTACTCCTTCAGATAATTAGTAGGATTGTAAATTATGTATCTAATAATATAAAAAATAATAACTGGAGAGAAAAATGCAATTTAAAAGATCCATGCTGGGAGCTTTTATTACTTTAGCAGTAACGGCTACATCTAATGTTACAGCCAATGAAATATCAGTTAATCAAAGTAAATTAAAGACAAGTGGTGCCCCTTTAAACGTTAAGCAAAAAGCAGGTAGCTATATTGTTCAACTAAAAGGTCAAACAGCCATTGCACATGCACAAGATATAGGTGAGTTATTACCCACTAATCAATTAATCAGTGTTGCGGGTAATAACTATAATGCATTAACACCTGCAATGGAGGCTTATACTCAAACGTTACAGGAACAACAAGAAAGAGTCGCTGGTAGTATTGGTTCAATTAATATTCTTCATTCTTTTAAGCATACTTATAATGGATTTACAGCAAAATTAACTCCAGCACAAATTTCCCAACTACAGTCACACCCTGATGTCGTTGGTGTATGGGAAGACAGACTTGAAATTATTAATACTGCAAATACACCTAGATTTCTTGGTTTAACGGGCCCTAATGGCCAACATGCTATGAATATTAAAGGTGAAAATATCGTTATTGGTGTTGTTGATACCGGTATTTGGCCTGAACACCCTAGCTTTGCTGACGACGGTTCATATTCTGATCCTTCTTCATTTGGTTGGCAAGGAACTTGTGATACCACCAATGACCCAGAATTTGTTTGTAATAACAAGCTTATTGGTGCTCGTTATTTTAAAGACAGCTTTGAAAGCACTTACCCTGTTCAGTATGAACTTGGGGAGTTTGACTCACCGCGTGATGCTGATGGTCATGGTAGCCATACAGCAGGTACCGCAGGAGGAAATGAAAACGTAGCAGCATCTGTTGGTGGTATAAATACAGGTAATGTTTCAGGTATTGCTCCAAGAGCACGAATAGCTGCATACAAAGCATGTTGGAACAGTGACTATGAAACTCCAGAAGGTGAAAAACAAGCAGGTTGTTTCTATGGCGATACGATGGCAGCGATCGATCAAGCTGTTTTTGATGGTGTTGATGTAATTAACTATTCAATAGGCGGTAGTCTTACTGATTTAACAATTCCTTCAACTGCAGCAATGCTTAGCGCAACACAAGCTGGTGTCTTTGTAGCTGTATCGGCAGGAAATAGTGGCCCAGACGCTGAGACTGTTGGCACTCCAGCTCCTTGGGTAACGAGTGTTGCAGCTTCAACTTATGATGGTTTAGTACCAGTAGGTGGAGATGCATTACAAGTGACTTCTGGTGCATTAAATGGAAGTGAGTTGTTTTCTGTTCCAGCAACATTTGCTCCGTTAGCGGATAACCTTGCTGGTGAACTTGCTTTGGCTGAACCTGTAGAGGCCTGTAATGATAATCCTTTAACAAATGCTGAAGCGTTAAATGGCAAAATTGCACTTATTGCGCGTGGCTCATGTGCTTTCACTGAAAAAGTGGTAAACGCACAAAACGCTGGCGCAACAGCAGTAGTTATTTACACATATGTTGACACTAACCCATTTGCGATGGGCGGTGAAGATCCTGCAGTTGCTATCCCAAGTGTGATGATTTCATTTGATGACGGTCAAGCATTAACTGACAGTGTGAATACATTAGCAACAACAGTAGTTATATCTCAAGAAACAGTTAGTGGAGAAGATGTAGAAGTAGGCAATATTATGGCTGACTTTTCTTCTCGTGGCCCTAACTTAAATACCTACGATATTATCAAACCAGATATTACTGCTCCGGGTGTTAAAATTCTTGCGGCAACTACAGCAGCACCTCTACAAGGTGTACACGGTAGTTCTTTCGCCTATTTACAAGGAACATCTATGTCTAGCCCTCATATTGCGGGCATGGCAGCTTTGTTTAAAGAATCCAATGCTTCATGGACTCCTGCTCAAATAAAGTCAGCACTTATGACAACAGCTCGTCAAAACTTAACCAAAGAAGATGGTACAACACAAGCTGACCCTTATGATTTTGGTTCAGGTCATGCTGATCCTGTATCAGCTTTAGATCCAGGATTATTATTTGATGCTAATATTGGTGATTATCTTGCTTTCCTTTGTGGACAAGATGAAAACGCTTTTGTTGAAGCTAGAGGTACTACTTGTGCTGAGCTAGATGACATGGGTCATAGCAGAGATGCTAGCCAATTAAACATACCTTCTATAGCTATTGCTGAGTTACTTGGTGACGAAACAGTATTTAGAACAGTTAGTAACGCAACAAATGTTGCATCTTCTTATACTGCTTCTATTGAAGCGCCTGAAGGCTTTAACGTAACGGTTGCGACCTTTGATAGTAACGGTGCTGAAACACCTTCTACAACATTAGATGTTGAGGCAAATGGAAATGCAAGCTTTGGTTTAACTTTTGCTAAAACAGAAACATCAGAAATCAATGTATGGAAATTTGGTTCTATTACTTGGACTGATGGAGCTGGACATAGCGTTCGTTTACCATTGGCAATTAAAGCAATTCCAACGGTAAAAATTGAAGTACCTAAATCAATTTCTGGTGAAATGAAACGTGGTCGCTATCGCTTCCCTGTTAAAATGCTTTACTCAGGCAATACTTCTTTTGATTTTACTGGTCTAGTAGCTCCTTTTGGTGCAGCTGGAAACGTAGAAAAAGATCCAGCGCAATCGTTTGAATTTTTAGGTGCAGGTACAACTTACCATGGTTTTACTATTCCTGAGGGGACCAAAGTAGCAAGATTTAGCTTACGTGATGCTTTAGTAAGTGTTGAAGGAGCTGATTTAGATTTGTATGTTTATCGTTGTGTTGAGTGGAGTTGTACTCAAGTTGATGCGTCGTTAAATGAAGGCTCTAATGAAGATGTAATACTTACAAATCCTGAAGCGGCTGATAATGGTGATGCTGGTGACTTATACATTACCTTTATTCATGGCTACTCAACAGGTGAAGAGCCTTCAACTGATTATACAATGCTAGGTTGGATTGCTGATCAAGCTGATTCATCAACTCGTGTTATTTCAAGTAAGCGTGCTATTAGTGGTCGTTATAACTACACCACGATTATGGCAAACGACTTAACCCCTGGTATGGTATACATGGGTGGGATCACTTACTATAACGCTGAAGGTGAAGCTGAAGGTACATCAGTACTAGAATTAGTAAATCCATAGTAGATTACTTTTAATATTTAAAGCCACCTTCCGAGGTGGCTTTTTTATTGGAGTAACCTCAAACTTCAATAAACTTCAATAAGCTATGCTTCGATTAATAAGCCTCCTTAATCAAAATATACAAATAATACTTTAACCCTACCTCTTTAAGTAAGCATAGTTATGTTGATCTCTCATATTGATCTCTTGTAACTATTTTTATCCCAGGAAGTGATAAAGAGTATCTAATAGTATTTTACAGTGCTCTTCTCATCACTCTATGTTAATTGGCTTATTGGTATTCCTTTTCCTTTTGAAGCTATTAAAGAATCAATGCACCATTAAAACTTAAAGTGACACAGAGAGATTATTACTTATCTGTTATAAGTCGTATACCATCCAGTAAACTAGTAGTAACGAGGCTTGGGGCTTGGGGCTTGGGGCTTGGGGCTTGGGGCTTGGGGCTTGAAAATAGGCTATAAAAAAAGCCTTACAAATGTAAAGCTTTAAATATTGGTAGGTCTAACTATTACTGTTCGCAATAATTTTTTAGCTCATTTTACGACGAGCCATTAAACCTAACAAACCAGTAAAGAATAAAATAAAAGCAGTAGGTTCAGGTACAACAGCTACTTGGCCGAAACTAACATCATCAGCAAAATAAGCGATACTTGTATCAAAAACATCAACAGCTCCACCAAAATCAACATCAATAAAGCCATTCCATGCAAATGCACCAAAAACATCATTTAGATCAAAATCTAAAGAAACTAAACCCAATGATAAATCAGCTAAATCAACCACAGCTTCAAACAAAGGGTTATCTAAACCTTGATCGAGCATATCAATGCCAAAAAACTCAAACTCAGTCCACGTTGAAACAATACCATAACCACCAAAGTCTTCAGCATTATCAATATTTACTGATACATGGCCAATTACACCATCAGCCTCAGAGACGATATTTTGAGTGATTAACGTAGCATTAGCCACACCAGAAAAACTAAAAACTAATGAAAACGCGAAAAACGTTTTTAACAAATACTTACTAAACATATTACTTCCTATTTCTATTGTTATTTATTGAAGGGCAAAATAATATTGCAACACAGTTGTAAAGCAATAAACAAACCATAATATATTTATACTTAAATAACAGTTAGATAGCCTTGGTTTTACTTTCAATTAACACTAAGTGTCGAGATACTTTTTATAGTGTAAAAAAATACGACAGTATTAAAGAGTTATGATTATAAGTCTTGTACTTAATGTATCTATTTATAAATAAGGACCTGATATTTATTTCAAGGAAACAAGAAATTATAAAAAAAAATGTGTACACTCTTTTAATTGTTATAAAACAGTTATCTCATGAAGATTAGGATTAAATTAATGCGCATTAAAGTTTTAGGATGTTTAGCTTTAGTACTAGCAAGTTCTGTAGTTGCCTCAGAGGTTTCTATTTATAAATGGGTTGATGATAAAGGTGTCGTGCATTTTAGTCATTCACACCCTGCTAATAAAGAAGCCACTGAAGTTGATATTCAAGTAGCTTATTCTTCCAATGCTACGGGTTCAGAAGAAACTGCAGAGGAACAAAAAACAGAAGATGACAAAAAAAATGAAGAGCTGCGTTTAGCTCAAGCAGAAAAAAATAAAAAAATGTTTGAAGAAAACTGCCAGTCTGCTCAAGCTAATCAAAAAATGCTGTCAAACTTTAAAAAGGTTTTAATGCAAGATGAAAATGGCAACGAAAAGTTATTAACCGGTGAGGAAATCACTGAACAGCTTGAGATAAATAAAAAACACCTAGATATTTATTGCGAACCTTCAAATTAATTTTTTAAATTAAATGTTCTTTAACTATTAATTGCGAGCTTATTAATAGTTAAAGAATCAACACGCTTATTTATAGAAAAACTAATTCTCCTTCTCGCTCATCGACATTAATCACTTTATTTGAAGAATAATCTCCCGCTAATATCTTTTGAGCTAATGGATTTTCAATGCCTTGTTGTATTGCTCTTTTTAACGGTCTTGCTCCAAAAATTGGGTCAAAGCCGGCATCAGAAATTAACTTTAATGCAGCCGGTGAAACCAGCAATTCAATATCTCTTTCCGCTAGCCTTTTTACTAATGCGTCAATTTGGATAGCAGCTATTTGTTGAATTTGTTCCGATAATAGTGGATGAAAGACCACTGATTCATCAATTCTATTAATAAATTCTGGTTTAAAGTGTTTACTCACCTCGACCATAACACTCATCTTCATGGCCTCGTATTGATTATCATCGCCGAAACTTTGAATAATATCGGAGCCAATATTTGAAGTCATAATAATAACAGTGTTTTTAAAGTCTACAGTTCTTCCTTGACCATCTGTTAAACGGCCATCATCTAGGACTTGCAATAATATGTTAAAAACATCGGGGTGTGCTTTTTCAACTTCATCTAATAAAATAACAGAGTAGGGTTTACGTCTTACAGCTTCTGTTAAATAACCGCCTTCTTCATAACCCACATAGCCAGGAGGCGCTCCTACTAAACGAGCAACTGAATGTTTCTCCATAAATTCAGACATATCTACACGTATTAGCGAATCTTCACTGTCAAACATAAAATTAGCGAGCGCTTTTGTTAATTCCGTTTTACCGACCCCTGTTGGTCCAAGAAATAAAAATGAGCCTATGGGTTGGTTTGGATCTGCTAACCCAGCACGTGAACGCCTTATAGCGTTTGATACTGACATCACCGCTTCAGATTGCCCAATAACTCGTTGATGTAATTGTTGCTCCATACCCAATAATTTATCACGTTCTTCTTCTAACATTTTTGATACAGGTATACCGGTAGCCCGACTCAATACATCTGCAATTTCAACCTCTGTGACTTTATTGGTTAATAAAGTCATTTCTAGCATTTCCGCTTGAGTAGCTAAGTCTAATTGAGTTTCCAATTCAGGCAGTTTGCCATATTGCAATTCAGCCATTAAATTTAAATCCCCCGCTCTTCTGGCTGCTTCTAACTCAATTCGAACCTGTTCTAAATCTTCTTTAATCGCTTGAGTGCCATGCAATGCAGCTTTTTCTGTATTCCAGATTTCATCAAGTTCATCATAGCTGTTTTGTGAACTGGTTATTTCTTGAGAAATGAGTGCGAGACGTTTCATTGAAGCATCATCTGGCTCTTTTTCAAGGGATTTTTTTTCTAACTTAAGTTGAACTAAACGGCGCTCTAATCGGTCAAGATCCTCTGGTTTAGAATCCATTTGTAAACGAATACTTGAAGCAGCTTCGTCAATTAAATCAATCGCTTTATCAGGTAATTGTCGATCACTAATATAACGATGAGACAAAGTAGCTGCCGCAACTATGGCAGGATCAGTTATATCAACATTATGATGCAGTTCATAACGCTCTTTTAAGCCACGCAAAATAGCAACGGTATCTTCAACACTTGGTTCATCTACCAATACTATTTGAAAACGACGCTCTAACGCAGCATCTTTCTCAATATATTGTCGATATTCATCTAAAGTTGTTGCACCAACACAGTGTAAATCGCCACGAGCAAGTGCGGGTTTTAACATGTTACCTGCATCCATAGCACCATCTGACTTTCCAGCGCCTACCATCGTATGCAATTCATCAATAAAAAGAATGACTTGCCCTTCTTCTTTAGCTAATTCGTTTAATACAGCTTTAAGGCGCTCTTCAAACTCTCCACGATATTTTGCTCCTGCGATCAATGCCGCCATATCTAATGATAAAACTTTTTTATTTTTCAAACCTTCAGGTACTTCTAAATTAACAATACGCTGTGCCAAACCTTCAACAATGGCAGTTTTTCCAACACCTGGGTGACCAATAAGTACGGGGTTATTTTTCGTTCTACGCTGTAATACTTGTAAGGTGCGACGGATTTCATCATCGCGACCAATAACGGGATCAAGCTTCCCTTGTTCAGCAAGTTCTGTTAAATCGATCGTATATTTAGATAAGGCCTGTCGATTGTCTTCTGCGTTAGGCTCATCAACACTTTCTCCACCGCGAATATGAGCAATGGCATCTTTCATTCTCTGTTCATTAGCGCCAAGAGATTTTAATGCTTGGCCGAGAGCCCCTTTATCTTCTAGAGCAGCAAGTACAAAAACTTCAGAAGAAATAAACTTATCTCCTAATTTTTGAGCGTATTTATCACATAAGTTAAGCAGATTACCTAGCGCAGAAGAAAGCTGCACATCACCACCTATCCCTTCAACTTTTGCTAAAGAATTAACGGCTGTTTCAATTTGAGTACGTAAACTTCTAATATCTATGCCAGCACTTTTAAAAAGTGGGACAACAGTATTTGCATTTTGATTAAGTAATGCCAACATTAAATGTGTCGGCTCAATAAACTGGTGATCTCGCCCTAATGCAATAGAGTTAGCATCAGAAATGGCTACTTGAAATGATTGAGTAAAACGATCTAACCGCATAATTATCTCCTAACGTACAAATATGTACTCTTAAATAATAAATAAGGGTAATAAAATAGTTTTTCAAGTTTTTAATAAACCATGTACTAATCTAGTCGACTAATTTGATATAACTATTTTTAAATGTCACTGACTTATTATTAGTGATTAGGTGCGACAAATAATCGTTGCCATTCGACCTGTTTGACCATCTCTTCTATATGAAAAATACTCTGTTTCTCGAGTAAAAGTGCAATGTGATAAATGGTCAATATTTTTAATAGCAAGTTGATTAAGCTGTAATTTTGCGATTAATGCTAAATCAGCTAAGTATTTACGTGGCTGCTTTGGTGTTTCACTTTTCTTTGAATTTTTCTTTTCATTAAAAGCATGTTCAAAAATTTTTGATTGTTTCACAAACTGATCTTTTACATCGTCACCTACTTCAAATTTATCCGCCCCGATACAGGGTCCTAACCATGCAAAAATATCTTCATTACTACATTGCATCTGATTAACAGTGTTAGCAATAATATTACCAACCAGTGGTCGCCAACCACCATGAATGGCAGCAATTTCATCACCGTATTTACTCGACAATACAATTGGCAAGCAATCTGCGGTCATCATTGCTAATGCTATATTCATGTCTGAAGTAATTGCGGCATCAGCAGTAACAGGCTTTTCTGAATAACAAGTAATTTGAGCGACATCTACTCCATGTACCTGTTCAAACCATTGAATACGTGTTGATAATGACAAAAAATCGGATAAAGAAGCTCGGTTTTTCATAACACATTGATGATCATCACCAACATGATCGCCAAGGTTGAACGCTGAATACTTACTGAACTTTTTATTGGAAATCTTATTAGGAGCTAATTCAGTTGAAGGATGATAACGAGTAGTCGTAAAAGCCAGCACATTATGTGCTGGCCAAATTACAGGGTGAAGATAGGGATTAATATTCTTCAGTAGCATTTAGCTTTGTATCTTCCCTTAAGATTTTGGTTAAATTTAATAAATCATCAGGAATATCCGCATACCAAGTCATTTCTTCACCGGTAATAGGGTGAAACAAAGATAGCATTGCTGCATGCAATGCTTGGCGTTTAAAACCTCTTAAAACTTCAAGTAACTCCGGTGTCGCATTTTTAGGTGGACGTGGACGCCCACCATAGTTTGGATCGCCCACTAACGGGTGTGTAATATGTGCCATATGTACACGTATTTGATGAGTTCGCCCAGTTTCTAAACGTAAACGTAAGCGAGTATGTAAACGATATTTTTCTAGCACGCGATAATGAGTTACCGATGGGCGTCCTGAAAAAGTCACCGCCATATTTGTTCGCTTTGTTGCATGTCTGCCTATCGGTTCATCAACAACACCACCAGCAGTCATCAACCCATTAGCGATAGCTTCATATTCACGCGTAATTTCACGTGCCTGTAATGCTTCCACTAAATTAGTTTGAGCTGCGATAGTTTTAGCAACCACCATTAATCCGGTAGTATCTTTATCTAGTCGATGCACAATACCTGCTCTTGGCACTACAGCAACTTGTGGACAATAATGCAACAATGCATTTAATACAGTACCATCAGGATTACCTGCTCCGGGATGGACAACAAGTCCTGCAGGTTTGTTAATTACTAAAATATCATCATCTTCATAAACGATATTGAGTGGAATATTTTGTGCGTCAAAGCGTTCTTCAGCTTCAACTTCAGCATTTATTGCTATTTGCTCACCACCGAACATTTTTTCTCTAGCACGAGTTAACACTTCACCATTAACTTGAACAAGCCCTGCTACAATCCATTCTTTTAAACGCGAACGTGAATAATCTGGGAACATTTCAGCCAAAGTTTGGTCTAAACGTTTGCCCAAACATGAATCAGGAACAGTATCTTTATGTTGTATTATTTCAGCCATTAAACTCTCTTTTAACTCTCTTTAGCTTGGTTTCGTTAATCAATTTGGCATTAGCGCTGTGCAAGGAAAGAATGCTAGGGTAGAATGCCAGAGATTATTTTACCCGTTTATGCGGGTGTTTGATATTTATTTTAACTAAAACAGTGTAGTGATCCGAAGTTTATGGAAAAAATGACAATAAAAATTATCTTTCTTACAATATTACTTAGCCTTGTCGGCTGTTCTTCTTCAGATAGTGATATAGATAAAGTACCAGATAAATCAGCACAAGCGCTTTTTGTTGATGCTCGCGCAGCATTAGACAACGGCTTATACCAAAAAGCGATTCAAACCTTATCGGCAATTGATTCGAGATTTCCTTTTGGTCCAATATCACACCAAGTTCAACTTGATTTAATATACGCTTACTATAAAAGTGGCGACGCAGATCAAGGTATTGCCTTAACCGACAGATTTTTGAAACTTAACCCTAATCACCCAAATATAGATTATGTTTATTACATGAGAGCACTCATTAACGAATCTACAGAAACCAACTTATTCCAAGATATGGCTGGGATTGATCGCTCAAACAGAGATCCTTCATCTGCGAAAGAAGCTTTTAACGATTTTAGAAAAATTGTTGATGAATACCCTAGTAGTAAATATGCTGCGGATTCACGTAAACGGATGATTAAAATTAAATCTAGACTGGCTCAATATGAACTTGCCGTTGCAAGATATTATATTAAACGTGAAGCGTTTGCCTCAGCGGCCAACAGAGGACGATATATTGTCGAGTACTTTGCACCAAGTGCTGAGGTTGAAGAAGCTTTAGAGATTATGATTGAAAGCTATGATGAACTTGGGCTTGAAGAGTTAAAAATAAATGCAATGCAAGTGTTAGCTGCTAACTACCCTGAGAATTCATTAATAGATTAACGTGTTGTACTGAGAACATATTTATAAAAAGCCGATAATAATTATTTAATTATTATCGGCTTTTTAATTTCTACTTAACTTGTATTTTGAAAAGGTTACTTAGCAATAATATCAACAATTAAATCGCTGACTCATTTTCTTCACCTGTACGAATACGAATAACACGCTCAACACTGGTAATGAAAATTTTACCATCACCAATTTTTCCGGTTTGTGCTGTTTCTAAAATAGCATTAACACAGCGCTCTACATCTTCCGTTGGTACGACGATTTCAAGTTTTACCTTAGGTAAAAAATCAACCATATACTCTGCACCACGATATAATTCAGTATGACCTTTTTGACGACCAAATCCTTTTACTTCAGAAACAGTCATACCAGTGATACCAATTTCACCTAATGCTTCCCTTACATCATCCATTTTAAAAGGTTTAATTATTGCTTCTATTTTTTTCATCAAGAGTTACCAGTAAATCTTTAATTTATGCTACTAAGGATATATAAAATTCTGCTTTTTTTGTACATATTTCTTACATATGAAGAAAAAAACTCATTCCGACTTGATTTGGTATCTGTAATCACAGCAGTATTTGGTACACTAGTTAACAACTGTTAAATCAACTTTTAGGCTGAATATGAACTCGCAATTTATTATTGAAGAAATGAAAGTGTTACCGCATATAGATGAACAATTCGAGATTTCACGTCGTATTGCATTCATTAAAAAGCAATTAATAAACTCGACACTTAAAACATTGGTACTTGGCATTAGTGGTGGCGTAGATTCATCAACTTGCGGGCGTTTAGCTCAACTAGCCATTAATGAATTGAACCAAGAAAATAATGCAAATGATTATCAGTTTATTGCGGTAAGACTACCTTTCGGCGTGCAAGCCGATGAGAATGACGCTCAATTAGCGGTCGACTTTATTCAACCAAGTAAATGCCTAACGACAAATGTACTTAATGGAGTAAATGGTATTCACAATGAAGTGATCTCAGCGTTAAAAGCCGCAGACACATTAACGCAAAGTGAAGAACAAATAGACTTTTCAAAAGGTAACGTTAAAGCCCGTGCGAGGATGGTTACTCAATACCATATTGCAGGTATCGTGGGCGGACTCGTATTAGGCACAGATCACTCTGCAGAAAATATCACTGGTTTTTTCACTAAATGGGGAGATGGCGCTTGTGACTTAGCTCCTTTGTTTGGCTTATCTAAGCGACAAGTTAGACAATTAGCATGTGCGTTAGGTGCACCAAGTGTACTTGTTGATAAAGCTCCCACTGCGGACTTAGAAGATCTAGCTCCAGGGAAAAAAGATGAAGATGCATTAGGTATTAGTTATGATCAACTCGACGATTTTTTAGAAGGTAAACAGGTTACTCAAGAAGTAAATGACCTGATTATCGCTATTTACAATAAAACCCAACATAAACGTCATGCTATACCAACTATTTACTCATAAACCATTTATTGACTCTCAATAAATAATTATGCAAGCCGCTTTTTGATGACTATAGTTAATATGTAAGAAATAATTATAGTCATCAAGGAATGGTGCTTTATGAAAAAATGTAATGGATTTACATTAATTGAACTTATGATATCGGTCAGTATTGTGGCCATTGTTGCCGCAATCGTTATTCCAAATTTTAATGAGTTCATTGTTAAAATGCGTGTTGATAATGAGATATCTCAGCTACATCGCTTGCTACTTACTGCACGCAATAGCGCAATTAACGCTAATCGAGATGTCACCCTCTGTCCCATCGATAATAACTCTCACTGCACGACTGATTGGCAAAATAATATTATTGTTTTCGTAGATATAAATGATGACAGTATTTACAGCCCTGAATTAAATGAGGTTATTATACGTATTAAATCTCCCGCTAAAATTAACGACAAACTGCAATATGGCTTATTTAGAAAGAAAATTAAATTTGCAGCCACTGGACGAACAACTGGCTGGGGCTCAAATGGTACACTAAAATATTGTCCTGAACATAATACTGAGCTTTCACGTGCTATTGTTATTGCCACATCTGGTCGTTTCTACCCTTCGACAGATATAGATCTTGACGGTAAGGACGAAATTAGAAATGGGAATGAAATTACTTGCCGAATAGATTAGTCGATTAATAGTTCATTTTAGTCGATATTTAACTACTAGCTGTAAATAACCAAAAATGGTATAACTGTTATCAATATGTTGCATCAGTTGTTGTAGGTTGTTTTCTAATGTTAAATTCAAGCAATACAAGAGTTTTAAAAAAAAATATCGTTCATAAAGTTGTAAAAGGTTTTACACTTATTGAGCTGATGGTAGGAGTTGCAATGCTGGGGATCATTGCCACAGTAGCTTTACCAAATTTAAGCGATTTTCTTATAAGAATGCGGGTGGATAACGAAGTATCTGAGATGCAACGTTTAATACTAACGGCTAGGAATACCGCAATTAATATGGGAGAAACTACAACACTATGTCCTTTAGCATCAAATGCATGCACAACTGACTGGACTGGTCAGTTAAGTGTCTTTATTGACTTAAATGACAATAATCAATTTGATGCCGGTGAAACCTTAGTTAAAGTTAAAGAAGCTATTCATCAAAGTGATAATTTAGAATACTCAAACAATGATCCTGTTACTTATGAAGCTACGGGATTAATTTCAACTACAAACGGAAACTTTAGTTACTGCCCAGATCATCAGGCTCAATTCAATAGAGGAGTTACTATAAGTGCTAGTGGAAGAGCAAGTGTTAGTAGCGACCTTGATGGAGATGAAGTAGACGAATTTATTGGTAACCCTCCTACAAGTATTATTTGTGCTATTTAGCACAAACTAATCGCATAAAAAAAGACTATTCAATAAATGAATAGTCTTTTTTTATGCGCTAATTTCAACCATATCAAGGTTCATTCAAACAAACTTAACGTACTGTTTCACTATCTACTTTTTTTGAAACATCACTGTTAAATTCATCATGAAGCTTTACACATTCAACCACTTTATAAACCTTGGTTTTGTTTTTCAGAAAAGCGGGATTAATCGTCTTTCCTACTATTGAGGCTGCTATCTCATTTAAATCGGTCAGAGGTGAATTAACAAAGTGTACCGTGTCAATTCCTCCTAAGAGATTAACATGGCATTTATAATCATAGGTTCGTATTGGTAGCTCATTCTTATGATATTTCGTACTAGCATGTACACTAATACTGCAAAGTGGAATTAAAAAAGAAACGCCTATAATTCCAACTTTATTCAATAGTAAATTTTTCATTTAATCACTCCCAACAACCAGTAGTAGGTGTTTTTAATCCAACTTCATTAATTGTCATCGTTAAACAGTCGGTATCTTTTAGCTGTATACCTTGTGCTGTAGCAGTTAATATAAAGGTTCTGCCTGCAACTGTTGATGAAATGCTATACCATTTATTTGCTTGATCTCTTGGTACCAAGTAAGGACTCGCTGGAGCGCCGAGCACCGTCATATCAGTTGTATATGCTCTTTGATCTACAAATAATTGCTCTTGTAAGTTGGCTAAGCTAACTAATTCTCTCTGGGCCTCGGTACGATTAGAGCGCCAAATATACTCACTGTAGCTAGGGTATGCAATTGTTGCTAAAATTCCAACAATTGCAACCACTATCATTAATTCCATTAAAGTAAAGCCTTTTACTTGATTAAACCTAGTTAACCTTTTTTTCGCTAATACTTTCTGCATTTTTATCAGGCTATACATCATTCTATTTCTCCGTTGTATAGAGGTATGTTCTTATCGTTTTAGGTCCGGTATCATCTTTAGTAAACACACCCTCTCCTTGAGGAATAAACGTCTTCATTGGAGGTGGTGCGTCAGGATTAAGAGGATCAGGAACAAAATCAGGATCTGGCACTCTCACAAATACTGGGTCACCTGGAGGGTTATAACCTGTAATTATTTTTCGCCAATCGTAAATATTAATTCCTAATTCAAGATCAACCGCATATAAAGCTGCTCCACCGCCAAATACACTACAGCTATCGCCATCTGCAGGTGGTGTAGGAGTAAAGCTATTAAAATAAACAACGCCTGATCTTACCGCTGCCGATGACATACTTTTCTCACCCGATGCATTTCCAAAGCTGATATACCAACCCGACTTCTCACTGGCTAGAATTTGTTCAGCAATTAGCTCATCCCCTTCAAGCCCTTCAAATGGGTTTAATGTGTAGTCTTTTAAATCATCTATTTCAATCAACTCAGGAACTGCAGCACCAGTTAACGACTCAGTAATAATATTTTCATCTTTCACCATAAAAAACTTATCTTCGGTGTCAGTCCCAACCGGATTAGTTACATCGCCACTACCTAAAAGAATCGCTTCATAAGGTTTCTTAAATTGATCAATTTGAGTCGTCGTTATTGTCGTACCAGTTTCTTCATCATATTTTTCAACTGTTGATTCAACGGTTTCAGTAATTAATGCTCTTACAATTGTAGGCCGACTGAAAAATCGTCTATCGTTAGCATTAGAGTCTGAACCTCCTAATGATGCTAGTTTCACCACAGTCCAATCAGCAATTGTTGTCCCTGGCATATCTACTCGCCAGACATTGCCTCCCGTATCACCAGTATATAAACGATCAACATAACCATCAGAATCACCATCTAACGTTGCTATTGTCGAAGGAATACTATCAGTGCCTGAAAATACGGTTGTAATTGAACTTGCCGTTGGGTGCAATCTCCATAATGGGTCCCCAGTTTCAGCATCCACCATATAAATGCCAAGCCCTGCAATATCATCACCACCGATACCTGCACTATCTTTAGCTGTTGAATATCCTGAACCAAAGACTAATACCGGTTTTGCTGAATCACCATCGACATTAATTTTTGAAAAAACCACTTTTGGCTGCGACCAAGATTGCCCCATACCATCATAGGTTCTTCGCCACATAAATTTGGGGTCATCTTTATATGAAATATCTATGGCGTAATAATGGTTGCCTCCTCGCCTTAAGCCGAAGAACAACCAAGCCTTATCAGTACCTTCATCTATAGCTCCGTCACCATCAACATCAGATATGTAAACGGTTGCTGAACCATCAATACCATATTTTTTTTCAGATGAAGGAAAGTTTTCTCGAAAGGCACTAATATTCTTAATAAATTCTTTTGGCATATATGCCCAAGCTTCATCTACAGAGTCACCACTATCACTAAACATATGCAATACTCCTGCATTTGTTCCTACAATAATACGAATATCTGCATTTTCTGCATCACTACCATAATTAATAACGAGCGGCTTTGAATGTAGTGGGTCTCCCATAACGTCATATCGCATTGTCGGTATACTGCCGTCTTCTAACTCAACTTGGTCGATATTTTCACCTTTTGCCCAAGCTAACATGTCATCAATATTTTGATGTGCAGGATCATCAATTACATTCAGCTCTGCAGCTAAATCTTCTGTTGTATTATAAGTCGTAAGGGCATTTGCTCTTGTTAATGGTAATAAATTATTATTGGCATCTAACTTAACATCGCTTAAAAATTTACGGGTAGTAACACCAGCAGAATGTTTAGTTCGTAGCATTTGAGCAACACCACCTTGGTTTACTTCATTGCCATCAGGAGATCCTGTTGTCCATACTGTAGTAGCACCATCTGATATATTGCCATTTTCATCAATAGCATTAACATCATTTTTATCTGTAATTCCAGTACCTGCAACGTTTAACTTTTTAATATTACCTGACCACCGTGGTCCTTTATTAGGTAAAAACATTGCATAATATATAGAGTTTAATGTTTCTGTACGGTCAAAGTTATTTGTTGCTACCGCAGGAGAAGTAAAAGAGCCATAGTTTTCAGAAATTTCAGAGCCTATAAATGCTAATGATTCTTTTAAACCACTAGGATCATTCGCGGCATAATACTTTCCTCCACCTTTACTGGCAGCATCTTTTAGTAATTTAACACCTGGAGGATCATTCTCTTCAATTTCTGCTGTTGCAAAACCAAAACCAATTGTTGATAAGGTGGAGTTTCTTATTTTTGAAAAATTTTCAGTGGCTATATCATTTGGCTCCGCCGCTTCACCTGTAACTAGATCATGGGTACGCATATAATATGCTAAAGGAGCGAGAAAACTTGTTACTGACCCTTCACCACTTGTGCTGTAAGTAATCGCAGTATCGGCAACACCGTCGAGCGCCATAACTTCATCATCCGCAGCACGATCAACTGTAGGATTGCCATCTGTAATTAAAATAGTGTAGATTTCTTTACTACAATCATATGGGCTTTTGTAATTACTACCATTTTCAATGCTTTCATCTCTAGGTGGAGTATTCGCCGTATAACCACTTCTATTTGAGTCGTTATCACCATAATCAACGGCTTTACCACCGAAGTATAAACTAGCTTCATACAAGGACTCACAAAGGGGCGTATTCGTTTCGCCATCTAATTGGTTATTAATAATATCCAAAACTTCGGTTTTAGCGTCAACAGTCATATCTTGTATGCCAAAAACTACCCGTCCACCATCACGAGTGTTTTCACCACTGTAGTTATAATTAAATATTTGTAAACCGAAATCAAAATTAGGATTTGCAACAATAAAATCTGAAATAGCTTGCTGTGCGACTTCTAGGCGAGTATATGAAGTTGTACCAATATCTGCGGCTTCTGCTTGTGCCCAACGTAAATAATTGGCGGTATATAAGGTGACTAACTCACCTGTGTTAAATGATGGACGAGAACCACTGGGATCATTTAATGCACTATAATAGATAGGACTGGCTTCCGTTCCTAATGTATCGACCGGAAGACCGTCATCCATACCAGATGCGTTACGTATATCCTCTGAAGACATATCTGCATGACAATCGATTACATCAATATTGGAACCATTTGTATCAGGTATACCTTCCCATGCACCTGACGCTCCGTGATATTTATAATCGCGAATATATCCAGTATAAAAACCCACTGTATTTAAAATTTCCCATGACGAAGCGCAGCCATTTTTAGCTAATGCAAATCGACGATTTTCATTCGTATCATCAGGTATTGGAAGTGAGTCTCCAGCACCAAAATCTTTAGCGTAATATATATCATTTCCACTTATTGAATAACCATCTAAAGCTGGGTAATCTGTGCCTGGATTATAAGCAGTTTTTGCCGTTAGACTGTTACTTTCCATACTTCCTGAGTTATCAAAAATAATGAGAACCTTAGGATTAGAACCTGTACGCTGTGATTTATCACCCACATATAGTTCAATGTCTTCAGCCATTGAATAACAAGAAACACCTAGAATACAACCTATTACTAACTTCTTCATTATACTCTCCTAATTTGCATTCAACTGCTGAGCAATAGCCGTATTTAAAGTAACGGTACTGGATTCATTATTACCATAGTTTTTAACTACGGTAATTCTTAATACATTACAATCTGTACCTTCTGTATCATCGGCGATTGAAGGGTCAAGATGAGGACATTCTACATAACCAGGGTAATCCTCACGTGTCATCGTCGCTGTAGTGTTTTCAGCAGCAACACCAATAGCTAAACCATTTTCAGGTAAAACTATACTTTGAAAAAGATTGCCATTTTGTCCTACTAAAATGCTTTGATCTACTGTGCCTACAGCTTCTTGCATCGCTAGTACTTTTTCTTGACTTGCTCCTGACATTTTCATATCAGATGTCGTATTCAACATCAATGCAGAAGCCACTCCCGTTAACGCAATTAAAAAAACTAAGGCAACAACTAAAACAAAACCTTGTTCATGTTTTATGTTTGTAATCATATTATTCTCTCTAATTTAACCATGCTTCAAAACCTGAATTATGTAACGTCACAGTCGACACCAGTAATAACCTGCGATAATTATCATCGGGTACTACTTCAAGGTCGCCCAGTAAATAAGTATTAGTATTATCATAATCGTTGTCCGGTAATTGGTCTCTTGCTAACACATACACTTTTACTGCTTTTACTGTGACTTCACTGGTGTTCCAATAATTATTATCTGACATTTCTCTTGCAGAAATATACGCGTTGACAACTCCATCATCATCGCTATCAACACCGTACATAAAATGAATAACTTCTATACCTTCAATTAACGGTTGAAATGTAATTAAACTTGCTCCGCCATTACTTAAAGTCCCTTGCATAAGTACAGGAACAGTATCTGCACCTTGCGCTTCATCTCTAACATAATAAACATGGTGTTGATATTCCCATAACCGGCTCATATTAATATCTGGCACGGCCAAAGTACCAGGAAAAAAGACACCTCTTTCTGAACTAGCATTCAACCAGTAACGATCATCGGCAGGATTTGAAGGAGTTCCATCAGCTTGAGGAGGTAATGGATCGGTAAACACTCTTTTTAGCAATATAATATCTGAATTAACACGGGCATCATTTATACAATTGACAGGATTAGGATTACCTGCAGATACAGTTATTCCCCATAGCGTTTTAAAGCTCGCATTTACATTTTGTGGAAAAGTCGCATTGTTAAGCCCCTCGCCTATACAGTCACCTGCAATGGGAAATGCTGGTAAGCCAACCCCTGTTGTTGTACTAGAGTCAAGTTGTCCAAACAAATCTCCTCGAAAGTTTTGTCTCATCAAATCTTCAGTAAGTACGCTTAATGCAAAACGACCATTTTCTTGTAAGGTACCTAAACTATTTGTTTCCTGGGTGGTGGTTCTCATACCAACAAACACACTCATAATGCCAGCAAAAAGCACTAAGCCTACGGAAAGTGACAAAATAATTTCTATCAGAGTAAAACCTTGTTGCCTGTTTTTCATATAATTCTCTTAATATAAAACTTTGTACTTAAATAACGAATGATTGTAAAACCACTTGACGTCTAGTATCGCTTGAAGTGCCACAGCCTTGGGCTGCAACACTATTATTATTTGCTCCATCTTGAGTGCTCGTTCTTCCTTGCCAACTAACTGTTATAGTTACTTGGTTATTATTAACGGCGATACAACCCACGCCATCAATCAAACTAAACAAACCTTGTCGCCATTGTACTAAATCTTCAACACGTAACTCTGCTGGAGTACATAAAGTACCTGCTGTAAAACACGTTGTTAATTCGACAGGTGCGGCTGCGGTGTAGGTATTTGCGTAATTGCCTAGCTCATTAATATCATTACTGCGCATTCTCTCTAGTATATCTTGCGTTAATGCCGAGGCTACTGAGCGTTGCAATGCATCCATACTGCCTTTTTTAGCGGTTGCTTGCATTGCAACAGCACCAAGAATACCAGTAACTAACACGACTAATGCAATCAGTATTTCAATGAACGTCATGCCATTTTGTTTTTGTTGTTTTATAGAAAACAATGCTTTAGGTCTCATACGAGCTCCTAAGATTTAAATAAAAGTGATTAGAAGATAATGACATAAAAACGAGGAAAATATTATATTTTTTGCACAACAAGGAGAGCAAGGCTATTTTTACTCGCGTAAAAGCCTCTAAAAATTGACTATATGTGTTAAAAAACGCGTACGAAAACCGCATTAACCCATATCCTATATCCATATAATGAGTAGTTAAATCACCTAAATTTATAAATTGAAGACTATCCTATCTTGTTGTATTTAAAAATATTGTTAAGTGTTTCGTTACTACTCACGGTCTTTATTAATTATTTGAAAATTTAAAAAAATGTTAACTAACCGTTAAGAATTTGTCTAATCTCCTACCATCTTTAAGATTAGCGTAATTCTACAGGTACCGCAAACACTATATCTTCTTTACGACCAGGATATTCTATAACTTGATGACCACCAAGGTTTTTTAGCTTTTCGATGACTTGCTCAACTAGAATTGCCGGTGCTGATGCACCTGCAGTAACCCCTATTTTATTGACAGGTAGCCAAGAGGTTTCAATATTATCTGCGGTATCGATTAAATAAGCCGTTGTACCGAGTTTTTCAGAAACTTCTCGTAATCGATTGGAATTAGAACTATTTTTGGCACCAACAACAAGTAATAAATCAACCTCTGAAGCGATTGCTCTTACTGCGTCTTGGCGATTTTGCGTAGCATAACAAATATCATCTTTACGCGGCCCTTCTATATTGGGAAACTTTACTCGTAATGCATCAATAACATCGCTTGTATCATCAACGGATAAAGTTGTTTGGCTACAATAATAAAGTTTATTGGCATCTTTAACCGTCAGCTTGGAGACATCTTCAACCGACTCGACTAAATATATACCGCCTTCAGCACTATCATACTGGCCCATAGTGCCTTCAACTTCAGGGTGTCCTGCATGACCAATAAGTATACATTCAACATTTTTACGACTAGTACGAGAAACTTCCATATGAACTTTAGTAACTAAAGGGCAAGTCGCATCAAAAATCTTTAAACCACGATTTTTTGCTTCATTGCGAACCGCTTTAGATACACCATGAGCACTAAAAATTACTGTACTGTCGTCTGGTATTTCAACCAGTTCATCGACAAAAATAGCCCCACGATCCTTCAAACCATCAACCACAAATTTGTTATGTACAACTTCATGGCGAACATAAATTGGCGCATCAAATAAATCTAAGGCTCGATTAACAATACTAATAGCGCGGTCAACACCGGCACAAAAACCTCTAGGGTTAGCTAAAATAATTTCCATTATTTACTCACTCATTTAACTCTATTTAGCTCTATTTAGCTCTATTTAGCTCTATTTAGCTCTATTTAGCTCTAGTTTAGTGTATTTCTACAACGTCAATTAAAAATGTTACTGCTTGTCCGGCTAACGGGTGATTAAAGTCAATAGTAACAGAAGTCCCTGACACCTCTCTAATCACACCCGGTAATTCAATATTACCAGGTTGTGTGAAAGTGATAATATTGCCCACTTCAGCAGGCACATCGCTATTAAACTTATCAATATCCATATAATGAATATTGTCAGGGTTAGATTCACCAAAAGCATCTGCTGCGCTTAAAGTAAACTCTTTACTCTCGCCTGCTTTTAAACCAATAAGTTGTGCTTCAAATGCTGGAGATATGCTCGCATCTCCCATGATTATTTTCGCAGGTTTATTATTAACTTTAGTGCTATCAGCTGCTGAGCCATCAGAAAGTTTCATAGTAATATGAACAATAATCTCTGAGTTGTTGGTAATGCTGTTATTCGTTGTCATTCAGTTTCACTTATTTGTTAATTTATTCTTTAAGTTTAGTCGGCTCTGCATCATTTTGATCATTAACAAATGAATCAATAATCATCAGGGCTGCACCAACAAAAATAGCGGAATCTGCAACATTAAATGCAGGCCAATGACTATCACCAATGTAAAAATCTAAAAAGTCGATTACATAACCAAAAAGCACTCGATCAATTAAATTGCCTAATGCGCCACTTAGCATTAAAGCAAACGCAACGTTCAACAAAGTATGACTCTTGGGTGTTTTCGCTAACCATACTGTAAAAACGATACTGGCAATAGCTGCAACAGCAGTAAAAAACCAACGTTGCCAACCTCCTTGGTCTGCCAAAAAACTAAAGGCAGCACCAGTATTGTGAACATAGGTAATGTTAAAAAATGATAAAACTTGCATTGACTCATATAAATCAAAACTCGCCACAACTAAATGTTTAGAGACTTGGTCCATAATTAAAAAAACAAATGTGAGTCCTAGCCAGCTTAACCCGCTAGATTTTAATGAAACAGATGTGCTCATGTGATCTTTAATACCTTACAACCAACACAGGAATCTATGTCAGCCTTGATTCAAATAACCTCGAAGTTATCGGGTAACTTCGAGGCTTTTATTTATGCAAAATGACGAACTTCACCATCACCATCAACATTTGTCACACAACGTCCACATAAATCTAAGTGTGTCTCGTTTTGACCAATATCATCAGTAAAGTGCCAACAACGCTCACACTTAGTACCGTTAGATTGGGCGACACTAAGCCATAACCCGTCAATATCAGTTGCTGTTGTATTAGCGGGTTGCTCGGTTACAACTTCCACAGAGGCACCAGAGGTAATTAAAACAAATCGTAATTCTTCACCTAATGAGAATAACTTATCAGCAAGAGCTTGGCTTGCATATAAAGTTACCGTCGCCTCTAAAGCTTTACCTATCACTTTTTCTTTACGAGCGAGTTCAATAGCGCGGTTAACTTCAGCGCGGATAAGTAATAAATCATTCCAATACTCACTATTGTACTCAGTATTTTCTGGTAGCTTTTCTAATCCGTCAAACCAAACACTCGTGAAAACAAACTCTTCTCGTGCTTCGCCATTTGCAGCTACAGGCAGCGCTTGCCAAATTTCTTGAGCTGTAAAAGATAGAATAGGCGCCATCCAGCGTGTCATAGCTTCAGCAATTAAGTAGATTGCTGTTTGACAAGAACGACGTGCAACACTGTCACTTTTTGCGGTGTATTGTCTATCTTTAATAATATCTAGGTAAAAACTTCCTAGCTCTGTCGTACAAAAATTCATGATTTTATGTACCACTACATGAAACTCATATTCGTTATACGCTGCTTCGATTTCTTCTTGTAATTGTGCCGCACGACCGACTACCCAACGATCTAAAGCAACCATATCATCAAAGGCAACTGTATGATTCGCTGGCTCGAAACCATTTAAGTTAGCTAGTAAGAAACGTGAAGTATTACGAATACGACGATAAGCATCTGACTGACGTTTAAAAATTTCATCAGAAACCGTAATTTCTTGAGTATAATTCACAGAAGCAACCCACAAACGCAAAACGTCTGCTCCCATTTTACTGGTAATTTGAGCTGGCGTGATCACATTGCCTAATGATTTAGACATTTTATGACCATTAACATCAACAGTAAATCCATGAGTTAATACTTGCTTGTATGGTGCTTTACCATTCATTGCAACGGAAGAAATCATCGATGACATAAACCAACCACGATGTTGATCTGAGCCTTCAAGATATAAATCGGCAATACCATCAAACTCTTCGCGAGCATTAACGACTGAATAATGAGTAGTGCCAGAATCAAACCAAACATCTAAAGTGTCTGGCACTTTAATGTATTCTTTCGCATCGTCACCAATAAGCTCTGCTGCATCCATATCAAACCAAGCTTGAATTCCCGATTTTTCAACACGCTGAGCAACTTCTTCAATAAGTTCAATACTACGAGGGTGAAGTGCTCCAGTGTCTTGATGAATAAACAATGCCATTGGAACGCCCCACGTACGTTGACGTGAAATACACCAGTCTGGTCGACCTTCTACCATAGATTCAATACGGCGTTGGCCCCAGTCTGGGATCCATTGTGTTTTTTCAATTTCATTTAATGAGTCTTGACGAAGCCCTTTATTGTCCATGCTAATAAACCATTGAGGTGTTGCACGAAAAATAAGTGGTGTTTTATGACGCCAGCAATGAGGATAAGAATGCTCCATTGCATGATGATGTAATAACGCTCCGTGCTCTTTTAATGTGTCAACAACATTAGCATTGGCTTTAAAAACATGCTGGCCAGCAAACAAAGGGGTATCTTCTAAATAAACACCATTTGCACCAACCGGGTTAGCCACTTCTAAATTATAAAGTTTACCTACTTCAAAATCTTCCACACCATGGCCCGGTGCGGTGTGAACACAACCCGTACCTGAATCAGTTGTAACATGCTCACCTAAAATCACCGGAACGGTAAAATCATAAATCGGGTGTTTAAGTGCAACTAAATCTAGTTCACTACCTTTACAAAAACCTAACGCGTGGTATTTATCAATGCCATACCGGTCCATACATGAAGTAACAAGATCAGAAGCCAAGATTAATCGTTCTTTTCCTTGCGCAGTTTCGCATTGCACTAAGGTGTATTCAACATCAGCATTGACTGACACAGCTCTGTTAGCTGGTAATGTCCACGGCGTTGTAGTCCAAATAACAACAGAAATATTGCCTTCACCTTCGTGTTGTTCAGGGTGATCAAACTTATCAGCAACTGATTGCTCCACAACACTGAACTTTACATCTATTGCTGGAGACTGCTTATTTTTATATTCAACTTCAGCTTCCGCTAAAGAAGAGCCGCAATCTGTACACCAATGCACAGGTTTAAACCCTTGATGTAAATGACCATTTTCAGCAATTTTACCCAACGAACGAATAATATTAGCTTCAGTGTCAAAATCCATTGTTAAATAAGGCTTTTCCCAATCAGCAAAAATACCTAATCGTTTAAAATCTTCACGTTGACCATTAACTTGTTTAGCTGCATATTCACGACATTTTTCACGAAAAACGCTCGCTGAAACTTTATGTCCAGGTTTACCAACTTTTTTCTCAACCATTAATTCAATTGGCAGACCATGACAATCCCAACCAGGCACATACGGTGCATTAAAGTCAGAAAGTGTTTTTGATTTAACAATAATATCTTTAAGAATTTTATTAACTGAGTGCCCTAAGTGAATATCACCATTCGCATATGGAGGGCCATCATGCAATATAAATGACTTTTTGCCTTTTTTTGCCGCACGAATTTGACCATACAAGTCTTTACTCGCCCAATCTTTAAGCATTTGTGGTTCACGATTCGCCATATTTCCTTTCATAGGGAAACTTGTATCAGGCAAATTTAAGGTATGTTTATAATCACTCATTTAAATCAATATCCGCTGTCGTTAACGTGTTAATTTACTGTTAGATGTCTTACTTTTCATTATGCTTTCACGCTTAATCTCTTTTATATTCACTTGCTATAAAAGTTTGCGCTTGTTTACTGTCTAAATCAATTTGATGCGTTAATGCATCAATTGACTCAAACTTCATTTCATTTCTTAGCTTTTTCAAAAGGGTAACTTCAATATGTTGCCCATATAAATCATTATTAAAATTAAAAATATGTACTTCTAATTGTGCTTTTTTTCCTGAAACTGTTGGTCTACTACCTATATTAGCAACACCAAAATAATTACCTTCTCGAGTAGTTACCTTAACAGCATAAACACCTGCAACTGGTGACACTCGTCTTTTTAAAGAGACATTAGCTGTTGGAAAGCCTATCTCACGGCCTCTTTTATCGCCATGAAAAACTCGACCAATAATCGAATAAGGTCGGCCAAGCATAACTTCAGCATCCGTTAGTCTGTCTTCTTCTAATGCTTGTCGAATTTCAGTACTACTAATTCGACAGTCAGCTAATTTAAAACTTGCCGTATCGGTAACAGAAAAATTAAATTGTTTGCCGGCTTGGCATAACATTTCAAAATTTCCTTGCCTATTCTTACCAAAATGAAAATCATCACCAATAATTAAGTGTTTTACTGCCAACCGCTTGACCAATAGGTTTTCAATAAACGTTTGGGCTGACTGATTGGCAAATTTTCGATTAAAGTTTACGCAGATTAATCGATCTACACCTAATTGCTCTAATAAATGATATTTATCTCTTAATCGGCATAACCTTGCTGGTGCTGTTTCTGGTGAAAATAATTCTTGAGGCTGTGGTTCAAACACCAAAACAACTGCTTCGCAATTTAATTCGTTCGCTTTCTTAACAAGCGCCGCGATAACACGTCGATGACCTAAATGTACACCATCAAAATTACCAATCGTTAATGCACAGCCTTTTTTTAAAGAGCTATCAGTTAACTGAATGTTATGTATACCGCGCACTAACTGCATTTAAACCAGATAACTTAAGAAAAACTTAAGCCCTCAAAAACACTATAAAAAAATATAAATACTTGTTTAATACCGATTAATGCAAGATTAAACAAAAATGATCATAATAAAGCCGAAGAATTATATATTACTCTGAGTGAAGAATCAGCATTGAAATCGTATTAGCTCGTGCTTTTTTGTACTTTAAAATCACTTAATCGAATACCTAAAATAAAAATTGCGATAAAATAGCTTAATCCTCCCAATAAAATGCAAATGACTAGCTGTGTTATCTGTTCGATAAAGCTCAGTGTTAGCCAACGTTCAAAACTTGGAGATAAATAATAAACCACTATACTCATTAATAACGCGCTAACGATTAATCGAACAATAAACCATAGTGTTTTAGTCGATAGTCGGTAAACATTTTCAGCTTTTAACCCTCTGTATAACAAAAAGGCATTTAATGTCGCCGACATCGATGTTGCCAAAGCCAAACCGACATAACCGAAAAATGGCGCTAGCATTAAATTAAATACCATATTGGCGATCATGGCTTTAATGCCTATTTTCACAGGAGTTTTCGTATCGTGTCGTGAGTAATAGCCGGGAGCTAATACCTTAATCATCATAAAACTCATTAAACCTGACAAATAAGCAAATAAAGCATACGATACTTGAGTGACATCATGATCGTTAAACTCTCCGCGCATAAACAACACCATTATTATCGGTTGGGCTAGCACCATCAGTCCAGCCAAGGCAGGAAGGCCAAGTAAGGAAATAACCTTAACAGCCCAATCTATTGTGGCATTAAACTCATCATTATTTTTGCGAACATGTAAACTAGATAAACTCGGTAAAATTACGGTTGCGATACCAATGCCAAACAAGCCTAAAGGAAACTCTAACAATCGGTCAGCATAATAAAGCCAACTGATTGACCCCGTCACTAAGATACTGGCAATAACCGTATCAAGTAATAAATTAATTTGGGTGACAGACACCCCAAACAAGGCAGGAATAATAAGTTTTCTTATTTTAACCACTCCCGTTGCTTGCCACGCCCATTTGGGTTTAACTAAAACACCTGCTTTAATTAAAAATGGAATTTGAAAAAGAAATTGCGTTAAGCCTCCAAGAAACACTCCCCATGCAAGTGCATAAGCGGGATCAGAAACTTGAGGAGAGATATAAATAGCTGCACCAATAATAGATACGTTCAGTAATACAGGAGAAAATGCCGCAACGGCAAAGCGCCCCATAGTATTTAAAATAGCTCCGGCAAGCGCAGTAAAGCTCACAAACCAAAGGTAGGGAAAAGTAATTTTAAGTAATGTGGCTGCTAAATCAAATTTCTGGGCACTTGCGCCATCATTAAGCCAATCATAAAACCAACCAGGTCCAAAAATCATAACAATAACAGGCGATGCAATAACGCCAAATAATGTCACTAAGGTAACAATAACACCTAATGTTCCCGAAACTTGAGCAATTAATTGCTTTGTTTCATAAGTTCCATCACGCTCATCATTAGCTTGATATTCACTTAACACGGGCACAAATGCTTGAGCAAACGCTCCTTCAGCAAACAGTCGACGTAAAAAATTAGGAATTTTATTAGCAAACAAAAACACATCAGCTGAAGCGCCTGTGCCCATGACATTCGCAATAACAACATCACGAACTAAACCTAATACCCGGGATATTAAGGTCATAAAACTAACAATCATGCCTGACTTAATTAATTTTTTACTCAAAAATTTTCCTTAACTTACCGTCAAAACAAGCACATATATGCAATAAAGATTAGGCCAGTATTATGTCTCGTTTTTATCGCGATAAACAAGTGATTAAACGACAGATTTAATTTATAATGTGCGCAGAATTAAAACATTAACTTTATTTTGGCTTATTTCTACTTTGAGAACGATCAAACTTCGTCAACTTATTCGGTTTTTAACAAATAAGCGATGAATTAACTTGACATACCCCTCAAAAACAGGCATATTTTCTCGCCTTAAATTTAGGCTATATTTATTCACATTTTAGGAGTTCACCTTGGCTAACTCAAAGCAAGCTAAGAAGCGCGCAGTACAATCTGAGAAGCGTCGTCAACACAATGCAAGCCGTCGTTCAATGATGCGTACTTTAACAAAAAAAGTAATCGTAGCAATTGAAGCCGGTGACAAAGAAGTTGCAACTAAAGAACTAGCAGCTGCTACACCGATCCTTGATCGTTACGCATCTAAAGGTCTTATTCATAAAAACAAAGCTGCTCGTAGCAAGAGTCGTTTAAACGCTGCAATTAAAGCGCTTTAGTTTTTAATACGAATTTTATTTAATAACGGCTTTTCGTCAGTTATTAAAAAGCAAAAAACCGACATTAGTCGGTTTTTTTATACCTGTTTTTTAACCAAGTTCTTTTTAAAGTATTAATTATACATTTAATACTTGTACTCACTGATAAGATTTTTTAGTCTCTATAACCATACGGCAGCTCTTCGAAGCATCATCAATTAAATTTAATAAATGCCGAATTATTAACGAGATTATAAAATGATTTTATCCAAGAAAATAACAACCGCCAAAAAAGCAAAATATTCTAAAATTACAGCAGTACTATTACTTGCAATAACAACACTCAGTGCATGCGATGAAAAAAACGACGCATTAACAACTCAATCTCCATTACTATTACCTGAATATGAAAACCGACTAGATATATATAAAACAGTTACCTTATCTGCTGATTTAAGTCACTTATCTAGTAATCAACATAAAATGCTAGCTTTACTTATTGATGCTTCAAAAATTATTGATGATCTATTCTGGTTACAAGCTTTTGGCCGTGATAAAGCAACCTTTTTGGCTAGCATTAAAAATGACAAAGTGCGTAATTTTGTTGATATTAACTATGGCCCTTGGGACAGGTTAAACGGTGATGCACCACTTCTTGAAGGTGTTCAGGATAAACCTCTAGGAGCTCAATTTTATCCGGAAGATATAACAAAAGAAGAATTCGAAAAAGCAGCATTTAATGATAAAAATGGCCTCTACTCATTAGTGCGTCGAGACAAAGAAAATAAATTAATGACGATTGCTTATTCTGAGGCCTATACTGATCAAATAAATCGTATTGCCGCTATTTTAGATAAAGCAGCAACCTTTGCTGACGATAAAGAGTTTGCCAATTACTTAACGCTCAGAGCTGAAGCATTACGTAGCGATCAATATCAAGTCTCAGACTTTGCCTGGATGGATATGAAAAACAATCCTATTGATGTTGTAATAGGTCCTATCGAAAATTATGAAGATCAACTCTATGGTTATCGAGCCGCATTTGAGTCTTATGTATTGATCAAAGATTTATCTTGGAGTGAGAAGCTTGCTAAGTATGCAGCTTACTTACCCGAGCTGCAAAAAAACTTACCTGTTGCTAAAAAATACAAACAAGAAGTACCTGGCTCTGATGCAGATTTAAATGCTTATGACGTTATTTATTATGCAGGTCACTCTAATGCCGGTAGCAAAACTATTGCTATTAATCTACCAAACGATGAACAAGTACAGTTAGAAAAAGGTACACGTCGCTTACAATTAAAAAATGCCATGCGAGCAAAATTCGATGCCATTATGATGCCAATTGCCGCCACGTTAATCGTACCTGAGCAACGAAAAAACGTAACCTTTACCGGCTTTTTTGCTAACACTATGTTTCATGAAGTCGCTCATGGCTTAGGCATTAAAAACACCATTAATGATAAAGGCACCGTAAGACAATCATTAAAAGAACATGCCTCAGCATTAGAAGAAGGTAAAGCAGATATTTTAGGGCTTTACATGATCAAACAACTTATCGATAAAGGTGCAATTACCGACGGGACGTTAGAAGACTATTATACAACCTTTTTAGCAGGTATTTTTCGCTCTGTTCGTTTTGGCGCAAGCTCAGCTCACGGCAAGGCTAATATGGTGCGCTTTAATTACTTCCAAGAACAAGGTGCATTTACTCGTAATGAACAAGGCCTTTATAGTGTAAATATAGAAAAAATGACTTTAGCAATTAATAGCCTTTCTAAACTAATACTAACCCTGCAAGGCAATGGCGATTATCAAGGCGTAAGCGATCTTGTTACTGCTAGCGGTATCATTAAAACTGATTTAGCTACCGACTTAGCCCGCTTAGAAGCTGCGAACATTCCTGTTGATATAGTTTTTGAACAAGGTAAACAGGTTTTAGGCTTGTAAGCTTGTCACTGACTCCCCTACTTTAAACCGAGTACCTAATGTATTCGGTTTTTTTATACTTGAAATTTATACTTGATAACATGGCTATATTCGTCGATAGTGGTAAAAATGTAGTTTAAAAGGTGTAAAAATGAAGACATATGACTTTATCATTGTTGGTGGTGGTTCAGCGGGTTGCGTGCTAGCTGAACGATTATCTGCTAATGGCAAACATCAAGTGTGCTTACTTGAAGCAGGACCAAAAGATAAACATTGGAGTATTCATTTACCGCTAGGTGTTATTGATTTAATGAAAAGCCGAACGCTTAATTGGCAATTTAATTCACATCCTGAAAAAACACAAAATGAACGTCGAATTTTTAATCCTCGTGGTAAAACACTCGGAGGAAGTAGTTCGGTAAATGCTATGCTCTATACGCGTGGCCAACGTGAAGATTACGATCATTGGGCTGAACTCGGTAATGAGGGGTGGAGTTACGAAGACGTTCTTCCCTACTTTAAAGCAACACAACATCAAGAACGTGGGGAGTGCAAATATCATGGTATAAATGGTGGATTAAATGTTGCTGAATCACGATCTAAACCTTCTATTAACGAAGCGTTCTTTAAAGCTGCAAACAAAGCAGGATTTCCGTTAAATAATGATTTTAATGGCGAAAAACAAGAGGGTATTGGTTACTATCAAGTCACTCAAAAAAATGGATTACGGTGTAGTTCAGCAAAAGCTTTTTTAACTCCAAACCTTAGCCGCCCTAATTTAACTGTACTAACAGATGTTTTAGTTGAAAAAATTGAAATAATCGATCAACGCGCCAGCGGTGTTCAGTTTAAGTCTAAAGGCCGTCACCAGCATATTTACGCGAATAAAGAAGTGCTATTAAGTGCTGGCGCCTTTAACTCCCCTCAATTGCTGATGCTTTCAGGAGTAGGCGATAAAGAAACTTTAGCGAAAAATGACATTGAACTTGTTCATGAACTTAAAGGGGTAGGTAAGAATTTACAAGATCATGTAGATACCTTAGTAGTTACCCATCATCATCGCACTGACTTACTGTCTTTCAGACCTAAGAGTATTTGGTGGGGCATTAAAGAAAGCCTTAAATTTTTCAAAAACAAATCAGGCATATTAACTTCTGCGGTAGCAGAGTCAGGTGGTTTTATAAAATCTAGTCCTTCGATTAAACGTCCTGACTTACAGCTTCATTTTATTCCAGGAGCGATGGACGATCATGGTAGAAACACAAAGATGTTATTTAATTATGGCATTGCCCTACATGTTTGTTTACTGCGCCCAAAAAGCAGAGGGCAGGTAAGCTTATACGGCAATAATGCAACATTGCACCCCAAAATTGAGCTTAATATGTTAGATCATACAGATGATGTAAGAACGCTAATAAAAGGGGTAAAAATCGCTAGAGAGATCTTGAGTCAATCACCATTAAATGAGAAAAACGGTCAAGAAATCTTCCCTGGTGCAAATTGCCAAAGTGATGAAGAGTTTCATGAGTTTTTAAAGAATAAAGCCAACACTATTTATCACCCTGTGGGGACTTGTAAAATGGGAAATGATGAAATGGCAGTAGTTGATAATGAATTAAAAGTTCATGGAATTAATGCGTTACGAGTAATTGATGCTTCAATAATGCCAACACTTATCAGCGGAAACACCAATGCTCCGACTATCATGATAGCTGCTAAAGTGGCTGACTCGATATTAGCTGAGCATAGTTAGCGTCTTAAAATTAAAAAGGGAAGCAGAGCTTCCCTTTTTATCAATCTATCTTTATTTAACCGTTTGTTACTTAAAAGATAAAGTGTTCTGCATCTAAATCCATCATTGAATCAGCACCATTTGCTAAGCAGCTCGAGTGTCCATGAGCTCTAGGTAAAATTCGTTGAAAGTAAAAACGCGCTGTTTGAATTTTAGCTTGATAAAAGTCTTTTTCTTCATCACTAGCAGCTAACTTATCTTGTGCAACTTTGGCCATTTTCGCCCAGAAATATGCTAATGTCACATAACCAGAATACATTAAGTAATCAACTGAAGCGGCACCAATCTCATCAGGGTTCTGCATAGCTTTCATACCAATATTCTGAGTCATTTTTTGCCATTCACCTGCAAACGTCATGATTGGTTTAATAAATTCAGCCATTGCTTCATCTGCCATATTTGCTTGACAGAATGCTGCAACTTCACCAGCGAATGGTTTTAATATTTCACCTTGAGTACCTAAAATTTTACGTGCTAATAAATCAAGAGCTTGAATACCTGTCGTTCCTTCGTATAAGCAGCTAATTTTGGTATCACGCATTAACTGTTCCATGCCCCACTCTTTAATGAAACCATGACCACCGAAGATTTGCACACCATGACTCGTACACTCTAAACCAATTTCAGTTAAAAATGCTTTTGCAATAGGTGTTAACAAAGCTAACTTAGCTTCTGACTCAGCTTTTTTAGCGGCATCTTTTTCCACATGCCCAATATCAACTAATTGTGCTAAATAACCAATTAATGCACGACCACCTTCAGCAATCGATTTTTGCGTTAATAACATACGGCGAACATCAGGATGAACTATAATCGGATCCGCTGGTCCTTTAGGGTTTTTAACACCTGATAAAGAACGCATTTGTAAACGATCTTGTGCGTAAGCTATAGCTCCTTGAAAAGACGCTTCTGCCGCGGCAACACCTTCATTAGCTACACCTAAACGCGCTGCATTCATAAAGGTAAACATACAATGTAAACCTTTATTTTCAGTGCCAATTAAAAAGCCTTTAGCACCATCAAAATTAATCACACAAGTTGCATTCGCGTTAATACCCATTTTATGCTCAATGGAGCCACAACTTACGGCATTTCTGTCTGCAATGTTTCCTTCATCTGTTACATTAAATTTAGGTACTGCAAATAAAGAGATACCTTTACTACCCTCTGGCGCGCCAGGAGTTCTAGCAATCACAATATGGATAATATTATCTGATAAGTCGTGTTCACCGGCTGAAATAAATATTTTAGTACCGCTAATTGCATAGCTACCATCATCATTAGGTTCAGCTTTTGTGCGTAACATGCCTAAATCAGTACCACAATGAGGCTCTGTTAAACACATAGTACCTGTCCAAGTACCTTCAACAAGTTTTGGCATAAACATGTTTTTTTGTTCGTCGCTGCCATGTTCTTCAAGTGTTGCTAACGCGCCATGACTTAAGCCTGGGTACATAGCAAAACTATGATTTGCAGCAGACATAAACTCACCAATAGCCGTATTAAGTGAATGAGGCAGTCCTTGACCACCAAAGCTTTCACCTTGAGAAAGTGTTGGCCAACCGCCTTCAACGTATTGATTATACGCATCCTTAAAACCATCAGGGGTAGTAACAACACCATCGGTCCAAGTACAACCTTGTTGATCACCAATTTGATTCAACGGCGCTATAACTTGCTCAGTAAATTTACTCGCTTCTGTAAGAATAGCGTCAACCATATCAAGGCTAGCATCTTCATAGCCTAGTTTTTCATAATGCGACTCGCAATCGAGTAACTCTTGCATTACAAATTTCATATCTCGTAAAGGCGCTTTATATTCAGGCATAAACTTCTCTCTTTAAAATATCTGCAACCAACTGGTAAGTGGTCTGACTTGTTAGTATCATTTGATTTAAGCACATTAATTCAAATTTTTACAGTATAAATTTTAGTTCCCGAACCAAAAAAAGCGACAAATTAGTCGCAAATATAGAGTAAATCTTAGTGTTTAATTAACCTGAACTCGGTTTAAGATATGGTTAACAGTTTGAAAAATAAGTAAATAATTATTTTACTCCACTCTAGCTTGATAGTTTTTCTTAATTCAAGGCAAATTTCGCGTCAATAGCTGGCCTATTGCAAGAAATTTAACGAAGAAGTAAGGAAAAGTAGCTGCTAGAGAAATATTTGTTAAGCCGAGCTCAGGTTAATTAGATTAAAGTGATGAAAAAAGAGGAAATACTATGGAGTAAACGGAGAGATATTTTAGCCAATAAAAACATTACTGGCTAAAAATTAATTGAACTTTACTGGGCTTTAAAGAAAAAGTAAGCCGAAGTTACTGGCTTTCAAGGTAAGCAAACACCGTTTCAAATGCTTGTTCTTGGTATTGCTTTAATCCTGTATCTCTAAAATCAATGTCAATTTGACTACGTGTTAATTCTTTTTTAATAAAGCTACCAGCAAGTATTTCAACTTTTATATTAGGAATTAACTGAATTGCTGCTTCTAATTTAAAGCCCACTGGACCACCAGAAAACTTACCTTTTAAAGCACGACCTTTAATCACAACAGTTTCAACTTGATAATCTTCTAATAACTTTGAAAAAGTAAATTGAAAATGTCTCACTTCTTCTGCATCGCCTGCATTAACCAAAGATATTTTTTGCACACGTGTTTGAGGAATATCATATAAATTATTTGCTTTGTTCATAATACAAATAATCGCATCATTACCTTTTAATTCAACACCACATACTTTCATGAATAAACCTCAAAATTTTTTAAGGCATCATTATAGTTTATATTTTCTATGACGTCAGTCGTTAAAACTGAGATATCACGGATTTTATATTCTGTTAAAATTTTATTTAGCCATCTATACAGCTAAAAACTTGTAAAAGTCATTCAGTCACCGTACACTTGACTTGTTTAAATAGTTAAGATTTTTTATCCGCTCACATAGACGAGATAAAAAAACAAGATAATGCGGTGAAAGCCCGCAACTGTACCCGCAACTGTAAATAAACTTTCAATAGGTTTATGAGTCAGATACTTGTCTTAATTTGTTACTTAATACCGTGCGGGATCACACGTGAGTAATCGCAATTTATCTATGCGCTAAAACTGCGATCACCCTCCTGTTATATATCCTGCCTCATTATGAGGTTTATAAATGTCTTCAGTAATCGCTCAATCACCTCTTATTAGTGTGGATGATTTAACATGGCAAGTAGGCGATAAAAAGATATTAAACAAAATCTCCTTTGCGATTAACAAAGGAGAAATCATCGGTATTATTGGCCCAAACGGTGCTGGAAAAACCAGTTTGTTACGTTGCCTATTAAATCATCAGGAAGGTTATACCGGTGATATACGGTTTAAACAAAAACAACTTCGCCATTATACAACGAAACAACTCGCTAAATCGTTTGCTTTAGTTGCTCAAAAAACATCTCCCATTTTTGCTCTTTCAGTATTTGACGTTGTTCGGATGGGTTTATTGCCGCATAAAGGGTTGTTTAGTACTGATAGTGACTTTGATCGCCACCAAATTGAACTGGCTATAGAAAAAGTAGGTTTAACAGCACTCAAAAATCATTCTTTTAATGTACTCTCAGGTGGCGAACAACAACGGGTGCTTATAGCCAGAGCTTTAGTGCAAAAAGCCGATATTTTACTTCTTGACGAGCCGACCAATCACTTAGATATTTTTTATCAACATCAGATATTGCAACTCATTCAATCATTAAACATTACTGTTGTTATGACAATACACGACATTAACCTTGCCGCTTATTACTGCCAAAGATTATTGTTAATAAACCAAGGGCAACTTGTTTGTGATGATACACCCGACAAGGTATTACAACCTCAACGGCTTCGCGATGTATTTAAACTTGAATGTCAACGTGATCAAAACCCGGTGACTAACAGCCCTCGAATATCATTTATACCTCATAAGGTAAATCCGATAGATACGACAGATACGACAATGGAATATGATAATAAAGCAGTAAAGACAGGTACTGTATAATGAAAAAATATTCCATCATTTTTCCATTACTCATTGCATTAACCATCGCAAGTGGTGCACTAGCATTAACATTTGGCCCTGCGAGCATTTCAACGCAAGAAATTGTTAACTGCTTAGTGACAAATTGTGCAACCCCTGTAAATGAAATGATTATTTGGCAAGTGCGCATACCCAGAATATTAGTAGGTATTGTTGCTGGGATGGGCTTAGCGATTGCAGGGGCTATTTTACAAAATACCACCAGAAACCCGCTAGCAGATCCTTATATATTTGGCATAGTATCTGGTGCGGCATTAGGAGCAACCATTGCCACCCTTACCTTAGCAAACCAATTAACTGTCGCCCTACCTTTGGCTGCATTTTTAGGCGCACTTTTTTCTGTCTTTATAGTAGTCGCTATTTCAAGCGTATTAAAAAGCCCAGAGCAATTATTACTTGCTGGGGTAGCTGTTTCATTTATGTTGACTTCAGTAAGCCAGTTTTTACTTTATATGGGAGAGCCCTTTGCAACTAATCGCGTATTGTTTTGGTTAATGGGCAGTTTATCTCGTGTAGAAATGAGTAACTTTTATGTAATTGGTTCTATTTTACTGCTGAGCCTATTGGCTATTTTAGCGCTTCATCGGCAAATTGATGCCCTATTATTGGGTGATGAAAGTGCACAAAGCTTGGGCGTTAATGTTAATAAACTCAGAATATTAATGTTAGCGATTTGCGCAGCAATTACTGCCACAGTGGTTGCGTATTGTGGGGGGATTGGCTTTGTCGGTTTAATGATCCCTCATATTGTAAGGCAGTTTATTGGCGTAACCACATTACCGCTTATTTTTGGTTCAGCACTGGTTGGTGGCAGCTTTTTAGTATGGGTTGACGTCGCAGCTCGCTCGGCCGTAGACAGCGCTGAAGTACCGCTAGGCATTATTACCTCAGCCATTGGCAGCCTGTTTTTTGTCGTAATTATGTTGCGAGCAAAATCTAAAAAATAAACATCATTCATTAAAACATATATTTATATCAATAATTTGGAAAACAAATGACAGATAAAAAACAAAAAAATCATAAAGAGCGCATGCAAAAAACTAAAGAAAGAGTGGATGCAAAAATTGAGTCTGCTCAAGAAGAACGCGGTTTACTTATTGTGATTACAGGTAACGGTAAAGGAAAATCTACTTCAGGTTTTGGCACTATCGCTCGTGCTGTTGGACATGGGTTAAATACAGCCGTTGTTCAATACATAAAAGGGACTTGGGCTTGCGGCGAACGTCAATTATTGACAAACGCTGGCGTTGAATTTCATGTAATGAATACGGGATTTACTTGGAATACTCAAGATAAAGAAAAAGACATTGCCGCCGCACAACTTGTATGGAAAGAAACTAAGCGCTTACTAACTGATAAAAACATTGATGTATTGTTGCTCGATGAACTGACCTACATGATCACTTATAAGTACATAGATTTAGAAGAAGTTATTACCGCACTTAAAAACCGTCCAACAATGCAGCATGTCATTATAACCGGTCGCGCTTGTCACCGTTCATTAATAGAGCTTGCCGATACGGTGAGTGAAGTTAAGTCGGTTAAACATGCTTTTGAGTCGGGTGTGAAAGCGCAAAAAGGGATCGATTGGTAATGAAAAATTCCTTACATGCACTATTATTTTCAGCTCTCTTATTAAGTTGCCTCGCGCAAAGTGAAACGCTTAAACCAGAAGTAACTGTTAAAGCTAAAAAGCCAACCATTATTGCTCTAGCACCACATATTGTTGAAATGCTATACGACATTGGTGCTGGTGATCAAATTATTGGTACAACAGACTTTGCCGATTACCCTGAACAAGCTAAAGCTATTCCTAGAATAGGTAATTATGCAAAATTGCAAATTGAAAAAGTTATTGCCCTTCAACCTGACATTATCTTAGCTTGGCAAAGCGGTAATCCAAGTGATGACCTTGCCCGTTTAAAACAACTTGGTTTTAATATCACTTATTCTGAGCCAAAGACATTTGAAGATATTGCTGATGAAATTCGTTTATTTGGTAAATTAAGCGGCAACGCTCAGCAAGCACAAACATTAGCAAATGACTTTTTAACACGTTTAGCGAAAATTAAAAAAGACAATGAAAACAAAAAGCCTATTACTGTTTTTTATGAACTTTGGTCAAGGCCTTTAACCACAATTGCAAATAATAGTTGGCCACAACAACATCTCACTATTTGTCGAGCTCATAACCCTTTTGAACAAGTAGCAACGCCCTACCCTCAAGTGAATATTGAGCAAGTGTTGCAATTTCCTATTGAGCTCATTATTCAACCTATATCAGCACATCAAAAAGCAAAAGAAGGCTTTAATTGGCAGGACTGGAGCGTAATACCTGCGGTTAAAAACCAACGAATTATTTACCCAAATGCTGATGCATTGCATCGAATGACGCCAAGAAGCCTTCATGGGTTAGACAATCTTTGTCAGTCTATTGACCAAGCACGTTTATCGCTTAGTCAACCTAATACGTAATAAGTTGCTGTGAATTATTTACCTAATTTGAGAATGATATGTTATTAGCTCGCCTGTCTTTACTTGCATTGCTGCCAGTAAGTTATGCTTACAGTCAAACTGATGCTCAAAATCAAGCTAATAACGACGTTATTAGTCAAGCGGATGAAGTGATAGAAGTCGTTAATCATCACGAATTTTTATCAGCTAATTATCAAGTACTACATCGTGAAGATTTTATCGATGCCTCACAAACGCTTTCAGACGTATTAAGCACGGTTAATGGCATTCAAATTAGGCAAATTAGCGGTATTGGTAATCCTGTTGCGATCTCCATTAGAGGCTCAAGTAGTAAACAGGTTCAGTTTTATATTGACGGTGAGCTAGTTAACGACGGTCAATTTGGTAGCTTCGATTTAAACCAAATACCCACAGAGCAAATTGAAAGTATTGAAATTAGTAAAAGCCAAGCGATTGGCACTGGCGCAACACCTATTGGCGGCGTGATCCGAATTAATACCTACAACCCAACTGAAAATAAAGCTAAAGCAAGTGTTTCTTTAGGAGCTTTTGGTTATAAAGAAGCAAGTCTACTTGTTAACAAAGCTTTTAAAGATCATAGCTTTGCTATCGGCGGTAGTTATTTGGCGAGTGATAATAATTACGATTTTCTGGTACCGCAAAGTTATCAAAATAGTTCTGAATCAATTACTGAGCCTCTTCGTAATAATGAGTTTGAGAAAAAGAGTATTTTTGTAAATGACACCGCGGTGTTAGGCCAACATCAATTACGATTTAATATTCAGTACAATAACCAAGACAAAGCCTTGGCTAATTATCAAAATAACTCGCCAGAAAATAACTCATCTATTGAAAATGAAAATTTACGTTTTGGTTATCAGCATCAATGGTCGAGCGATTTATCTTGGTTAAGTATTGTAGAATTTGAGTTTTATCACGATAAAAAAGATGAGTTCTACCTCGACAGCCCCGACGGTAAGCGAAATAATACAAGTGAATACAATACTATAAAGAATTATGCAGGCCTCAATGGCACTATTGAATGGCAGGCATTAAATTTTACCCCTTATATTACCGTTAATGAACAAGAGTTCAGTTCAGCAAGCCAGCGAAATGGTGTACCAAGCCAATGTAATGGCATTAGTGCTTGCGATATTTATGCGGAACAACAACAATTTAACATCGGTTCACGATTAGTGTGGCACGATAAATCATTGCCTTTTTCTGGGTACTTTTTGGTTAATCAACTTAATGAAAAAAATTCTAGTGTAGCCGTCAACTTAACTAATGCTACGCCAGAAACTACAAACAATCATTATAACACTCAAGAAGTGGGGTTAAATTATCAAGTCGCTCATACCGCTTTTTTAATTAATTGGAGCAATGGTATTAGAACTCCTACCTTGTTTGAGTTATTTGGCGATAGAGGCTCATTTAAAGGTAATGACAACCTGCTACCCGAAGAAGCGCAAACAGCAACTTTTAGTGTGGAATACACTCATAACAACCTAGCGTTAAGCTCTTCGATTTACCAACAAAGTTTAACCAACTCTATTGTAGCTATTTTCAACGCCAGTGGTGTTGGTAGTTATAACAATGTGAGCAGCGCAGAAGTTAAAGGTATTGAATTACAAGGCAGCATCAAATTGACCGCTTCGCTTTTTTTACTTGCTCAAGCACAGGTAATCGACAGTAATACGACTTCTGAATACGTAGCATTTAACAATAAGAAATTGCCCGGAATTTATCACCAACAATACAGTGCCTCCATCAACTATCAGTTGAATAAACAATGGCAAACATCTTTACGATCAAATATAGATAAAGATTTGTATTTCAATCGAACTAATCAATTTCAAAATAATAACAACCATGTTGGCAGTGGAAATCCTGCTGATCGAATTGTCACCGACTTATCCTTAAGCTGGAGTAACGATAAACAAAGTCTCAGTATGAGCATCAATAATATTTTTGATGACCATTACCAAGACCTTGCTAATCGTCCTGCTCAAGGACGTAGCTTTCAAATTAAACTATCTATTAAGGACATATAAATGCTAAACCTCTTGAATAAATCTCTTTTATCGTTAGCCATCATAACCAGTGCTTCTGTTATAACAGGCTGTAATTCTGATGACAAAAACAGCGCTCCGTCAATTACTGGCGACATTAACCCGACTATCGCAGAAAACACTGTTGAAGTGGGCAACTATCAGGCAACAGATCCTGATGGCGATACTATAACACTGAGTTTATCTGGCGATTCGTCAGCGCTTTTTAGTCTTGACCAGTCAGGAAACCTTGAATTTATCGTTGCTCCTGATTATGACAATGGCGATGTTGGTCCTTTTAATGTAACGATTACCGCAACAGATGATGGCAAAGGACAATTATCCGACTTTATTGATATTGCAGTTACCGTGGGAGATGTTTTAGACACACCATCTAATGCCGTCGTACAAACTATCGCTCCAGACTACTCAAGTTCAGAAGTTGCCTATATTTCACCTAAATCAGCACAAGTTACTGCGGGTTTTTATATTAAAAATGCTTCGGATTACACCATTAGCAGCTACAACAATAGTCTTTATCATATTGGACGTTTCGGTATTGACACCATAGATAAATATGAAGCTAGCACACCAGATACTCAAATATGGTCTTATTCAACGCAAGATAACCAAGACTCTTTCAGTCGTAACCCTTATGATTTAATTTCTGTAGATGACAATAAAGCTTACTTATTACGTTATGGCTCAGACAAAGTTTGGATAGTTAACCCGTCAGCTACCATCGCTGAAGATTTTAAAATAGGTGAACTAGATTTAACCGCTTATGTTGCTGCTGACAATACAAGTGGCACTCCTAACCCTGTATCTGGCGTGATAAACGATGGCAAACTATTTATTGCTATGCAACGCTTGTCTGACAGTTGGGAACCAAATACAACTTACATCGCTGTTTTTGATGTTGCTACAGATACAGAAATAGAAACTAATGCCAACGCTGCCGATAGCGTTATGGGGATTCCACTTGAAGGTGTTAACCCACTAGAGCACAGCTTAGTGAGCGCAAACGATATAGTTTACGCTACTACACGTAACGCATACAGCAGTATTGATTTATCGTATTCACGAATTGAAGCCATTAATGTCGGCGACTACTCTGTGCAATCGGTATTAACCGCTAGCGATATTACCGACAATACCGCAAGTTTTATTAAATCGACTGTAGTGGTTTCAGAAGAGTTGGGATACTTTTATGCAAGCGAAACATTGTTTGTACCGAGCTATCACGAAGTATCAACAATTTATCAATTTAACCCGTCAACTGGCGAAGTAACTGACAGTAATGTGGCCGAAACAGGCACGGAAAACATCAGTTTTATCGGTTTAGATGCAGCAAACTTTTTATGGGTAAGTGTTGTTGACCCTGCAAACCCTGGTATAGACATTATTGATACGCAAAACAATGAAAAAGTGAATGAGCGTTTATCGACAATATTAAATCCTTTTGCTATTCGTTTTATTGAAGAATAACGATAACACTGCCACTTAGGTACTAGCGCCTAAACTAATGCCTAAGTGGCTTTTCAAAATTTACATTAACAGTTCAATACCAGATAAAATTAAAGTAGCAAAAAAGACAGTTTCAATACTTAATAAAAATACCGGTTTCCACCCTACCGACACCACTTGTTTTAATGATGTTTTTAAGCCAATTGCCGCAATAGCAACGACCAACAACTCATTTGATAATACCTGTATTAATTGAACAACCGTACTAGGAATTAATGCTAAGTTATTGAGTAGCGCTAAAATAAAAAAGCCAATTAAAAAACCTGGCACAAAGCTAGTTAACTTGGTCAATACTGGCTTACTTTCCTGACAACTCTCGCGATTTTTAAAACTGAAAAATATAATCATTACTATCGGCAGTAATAGTGCAACTCGAAGTAACTTTATATAAGTGGCAATATCGCCAGCTTCTGGAGAAATAGAGTAGCCCGCCCCCACCACTTGCGCCACGTCGTGAATTGAACCGCCAATAAAAACACCAGCCAGATCATCAGGTAATGCAAATAAGGTCGCTATCATCGGATAAGTGATCATAGCTAAGGTACTTAAAGTTGTTATGCCAATAACCGTTAACGCAAAGAGTTGTTCATGATCTTTATTTTTAGGTAGAACAGTACTAATAGCCGCCGCTGCTGAAACACCACAAACAGCAACCGATCCCCCGGTTAATACACCAAAAGATTTAGATAAACCTAAAACTCTCGCCATAAATACACCGAAAAATATCGTCAGCGCCATGCTAAATAAAATAATCAGTGGGGCAATAAAGCCTAAAGAGATAATATCGGATACCGCAATACGAACACCTAGCAAACCGACAGCAACACGTAATAAATTTTTAGAACAAAACTCAATGCCTTCTTGATGTTGAGGCGCTTCATATAAAAAATGCATCGCTAAACCTAGTAATAATGCAAAAAGCATCACAGGCGCGTCATAGTGACTCGCAAGGCTCATGGCGGTGATGGCTAAAACAATGCAAATAACTATGCCGCTAAGTTTGGACTTAATATGACTAAACATAAATTCTGATAACCGATAATGATGCTGGCAATATTGTAACGCTCATTAGTGTATACAAGCTAGAGCTTAACCATGGCTTTATCACTTATCTTTTTCGTTGCTAGATTTGATATCAAAACTCTCCCTTTTAACACAATAGCATCGAACATTTATCGAGCACATGCTGAATACGTATTCATCTTCATTTTTATATCACTTTGTACAATTTTCAAGCACTCTAAAATGGCTATTAAAACAGCAAAAAATAAACATGAAATTAACACTAACCTTACATTAGGAATAAAAATAACAATGAAAACTAACGTATTAAAATCTGTATTAGCAACTAGCTTAATGCTTGGTATAACTTGCCAAGCTCAATCAGTAGCCCAACCTACGACTTTCGTTCATTTATTTGAATGGAGTTGGCAAGATGTTGCGCAAGAATGTGAAGACTTTTTAGGTCCTAAAGGCTATGCCGCAGTACAAGTATCACCTCCCAACGAACACATTCAAGGGAGTCAATGGTGGACACGGTATCAACCTGTTAGCTATCAATTAGAAAGCCGTGGAGGTAATCGGGCTCAATTTACTGACATGGTTAATCGATGCAAGGCGGTTGGTGTCGACATATATGTTGATGCCGTTTTAAACCATATGGCAGCAGGAAGTGGTACAGGAACAGCAGGTAGCACTTTTGGTAATAAAAATTATCCAAACTATAGTCCGCAAGATTTCCACAACACATGTGCTATAGACGATTATAATAATCGCTGGCAAGTGCAAAATTGTGAATTAGTCGGTCTAGCCGATCTCAACACCAGTGCTAGCTATGTACAAGAAACGCTAGCTGATTATCTTAATAACTTACAAAATATTGGCGTTGCAGGTTTTCGATTAGATGCTTCGAAGCATATGTCCCTTGGAGATATTCAGGGTGTATTGGCAAAAACTCATGGCACACCGCTAATTTTTCAAGAAGTCATTGACCAAGGTGGTGAAGCAATATCTTCTAGTGAATATCAAAGCACAGGCTTAGTTACCGAATTTAAATACACCACACAACTAGGCAATACTTTCAAAAATGGCAGCCTTGCTTGGTTAAGTACTTTTGGCGAAGCTTGGGGTTTTTTACCTAGTAGCTCTGCTGTTGTATTTGTTGATAATCACGATAATCAACGTGGTCATGGCGGTGGTGGTAATGTAATTACCTATGAAGATGGTCGATTATACGACTTAGCCAATGTGTTTATGTTGGCATACCCGTACGGCTATCCAAAAGTAATGTCGAGTTATGACTATCATGGCGATACTGACGCTGGCGCACCAAATGTTTCTGTGCATAACAATGGTAATTTAGAATGTTATGGTAATAATTGGCAATGTGAACACAGGTGGTCCTATATTGCTGGCGGTGTAGATTTTAGAAACAACACCGCAGATAACTGGAATACAACAAACTGGTGGGATAATGGTCATAATCAAATAGCCTTTGGCCGTGGTAGTTCAGGCTTTGTAGCGATTAACAAAGAAAATACCCACTTAAATACAACGTTAGCAACAGATATGGATGCAGGTACTTATTGTAATGTATTAAAAGGAGAGCTTTCAGCCGATAAAACATCATGTAGTGGCGAAACAATCAGTGTAAATAACAACGGCAGTATTAATGCTGATGTTGGTCCTTGGGATGCTTTTGCTATTCATCAAGGTTCAAAAATTTCTGAAGAGCCAAACAATAACAATTGGCAACGTACTATCATATTTATTAAAGCTGACACTCAAAGTGGACAAGACATGTTTATTCGTGGAGGTATAGATCATACCTTTGCCAACAATAACTTAGCAAGAAATTGTCAAAACACCAATGTCGAGTGTGCAATGCCAATTCGCCATAATAATTTACTAAATAACACGACAACACCGTGGAAGCTCAATGAAAATTACCTAGACTGGTATGGCAGTGAAGCCAATCAAAGTAGCCAAGCAGAAGGTACTGCTCTTGATTGGACAACTAATGTTTGGCCTTCAAGTTGGGGAGCAATTCGCACCGTTGCTAACGACGGTTATGGTGAGGATCCATTAAATATTTGGGGGCAGCATTACTGGATGCTAGATGTAAATATGGATTGCAGCAAAGCAGTTAATAACAGGTTCGAAGTTAAAGCCTATGTTAAAAATGGCCAAGGCTGGGAAGGAGACATAAATCAAAACGATGCGCCCTATACGTCAAATAACCATTTTGCAGAATGTGGAAAAATAAACATGTTCCAATTTAACTCGAACAGTGTTGATGTGAGAGATTTTTAGTTAAATCAATATTATCAGTGGATTGATTAAAAGGCTAAAAAGTTAATATTAGCCTTTTCTTCCAATTAAAACTAAACAACCTATTAAAATTTACTCGTTTTTATATGTACGTAGCACCCAACTACCATATTACTTGCTCAACTTTTTATAAATCTTATCTAGGCTTATTACCAGTGCCAACTTTATTGCTTTTAAATAACCACTTGTTAACCATTTTTAACAACACTTATAGCTTTTAACATAGAACCATTGGTATCATATGCGCAGGAGTAATTTAAGCTGCTAATTATTATGAAATTAATTAGCAATTAAAGGGAAAGCTAAGTGAAAAAAGTTGTAGTCCTTGGTGGATATGGAAATTTTGGGAAAAGGATTGTTGAAAACCTTAGCAGTATTGAAAATATAACCGTACTGATTGCTGGACGAAATTTAAGTAAATCATCAGCATTAGTAGCCAACCTAGTAAAAACTTCAGCCGCTAATTTAGCTCCATTAGTTATTGATATTTTCGCTGATGATTTTAAAGAGCGATTAGCGACCCTATCACCCTATCTTGTTATTCATACCAGTGGTCCTTTTCAAGGGCAAGACTATCGAGTGCCAACAGCATGCATTGAATGTGGCGCTCACTACATTGATTTAGCTGATGACAGAAGGTTTGTTTGTGATATTGATGAGTTAGACAATGAAGCAAAAGATAAAGGTGTATTAATTGTAAGTGGATCATCTAGGGTCGGATTTTTTATAACAGACATGTAATTGAGAAGATGCTAAAGCCTAACCTGCTTTTGGTGAAAAATGATATGCTTCTTCAACATCACCTTCCTCATTAAACAATACTATCCATTCTTCATCTTATCGTCTTCCCAAAAGAAGTCCCAGTCATCACCCCAGCCATCCGCTTGATCTTCAGCCCAATCTCTGTATTCATCATCCTCTTCTTCCCATCTTTCTTGCTCATCTATAATGTCATCATCTTGAGGATCGCCATACCATAGTGTGGAATAATCACCTACCAGCTTTATTGGCTTTTTTGAAGTACCCCCCAAGACAAAATCAACTTTGTCTGAAATTGTTTTTGAATGCGAGTAGGGTTTATTTGTTTCTATGTGTTGTGAAAAATCACCAGGTCTTTCTTCACTTATTATGTCACTTTGAAATAGGGTTACTGCATGACCAGAAATCTGAGATTTATTTGAATTTAAACTGTTGATAATTATTTGTATAGTGTCTTTTCTAGTATTATTCTCATTTAATGAAATATGATATTTTTTAGTTAACTTAACCAAAAATAAATCCACAAATTCAACCTTCTCACGATGTGTTTGTAATTCGTTATAAGTTTTCTTGTATCTTTTGACTATATGCCTAACCGTTTTCCTATCTGGAAAACCTCGTTTATCAACAACATTTCGAGCTTCCAATTTATTGATACAATACTTTGTTGAAAATATGAATGCATTTTTCTCTATGTATTCGAGAGAAAAATTCTTTTTATCAACCTTATTATTTGAATTACATACTGCTTGAGATTCGGGGAGGTTTTCGTTTGAAATTGCATTAGACGAAATTAACAACCCACATAATATAACTAATTTTTTTAACGGTATAGAAGTACACTTCATAAATCTCATCCTTTAGACTTTTTGAAAAGAAACTATTTTTTAGCATGATATACCCTAAAATAAAACCTATTAAACATATATTAAAAGTTTGTTGCGGTAGATATGAGGATTTTCAGTTTAGTAATACATATACTAGGTCGTTAAAATAAGGATTACCCTTCAGTTATCAAAAAATATTGATATTATCCACAATCCCTTTTTTAAAATAATTTTTTCACAAAACAATAGTATTTTGGGGCGGGATCGGGCCACTTCCTCGAAAAGTTCAGCCTAATAGTATAATTAACGCAAAAACAAATGGTTATCAATTATTTTGTTAGCCTGAGTTATTATATATCTCCCTCATTATTGATTAGTGGATCAACATGTTCTAGCATCATTTCTAGGTTGAATGATTCTGTTTGATTGTGGTTAATTTAAGGAAAATTAACCACAACTTGAATCAATCATAAGTAACTAACAAAACGCCGAGTTGGCTATACAATAGGCTTAAGGTTAATTCCGGGGGAGATAGCCCCCCCCTTAAAGGCAACACCGATCAATTAAGAGAACGATCAGTTAACAGCTAAAACGAACGAATAAAGCAAGTATCAGACGG
>NZ_BAAJLX010000021.1:0-36314 GCF_057543495.1 Colwellia sp. SU-HH01217
GTTCTTAGACTTTGAAATTGGCGCAACTTCACGAATAGTTACTACGTCACCAGCATTACATTGGTTAGTTTCGTCATGAGCTTTCAACTTAGTTGAACGCGTCATGTACTTACCATAGATAGGATGCTTAACACGACGTTCAATCAGGACAGTGATAGACTTATCCATTTTGTCACTGATAACGCGACCTTGTAGTGTACGAATCTTTGCTTCGCTCATTACTTACCTGCCTTTTCAGTTATGATTGTTTTAACACGTGCTATATTGCGACGTACGATTCTTTGCAAATGAGTTTGTGCTAACTGACCTGTGCTTGCTTGCATGCGATAGTTAAACTGTTCGCGCAATAAGCTCAATAATTCAGTGTTTAGCTCTTCAATGCTTTTTTCTTTAAGTTCACTGGCTTTCATTACATTACCGTCCGAGTTACGAAAGTAGTTTTAAACGGTAGTTTAGCAGCGGCTAAAGCAAAAGCTTCACGTGCAATCTCTTCCGAAACACCTTCCATTTCATAAAGAACACGACCAGGAAGAATTTGACATACCCAGTATTCTACTGAACCTTTACCTTTACCCATACGAACCTCAAGAGGTTTTTTAGTAATTGGCTTGTCAGGAAATACACGGATCCAAATTTTACCTTGACGCTTCACGTGACGAGTCATAGCTCGACGAGCGGCTTCAATTTGACGCGCAGTCATACGACCACGTTCAAGAGATTTTAAGCCGAAAGTACCGAAGCTTACTGAACTACCAGTGTGCGAAAGTCCACGGTTGCGCAGTTTAAATTGCTTACGGAATTTAGTACGTTTTGGTTGTAACATTACTTAATCCTCTACTTACTGCTTTTGCGGTTGTTTTTTCTTTTAGGCTTAGCAGCTGGTTCTTCTGCCTTAAGTGGCATTTTACCCATTACTTCACCTTTAAAGATCCAAACTTTGATACCGATAACACCATAAGTTGTGTTACCACGCGCAATAGCGTAGTCGATATCAGCACGTAAAGTATGCAATGGTACACGACCTTCACGATACCATTCAGCACGAGCAATCTCAGCGCCGCCTAAACGACCACTTACTTGAACTTTGATACCTTTAGCGCCTAAGCGCATTGCATTTTGTACGGCACGCTTCATAGCGCGACGGAACATAACACGACGCTCTAATTGACTAGCAATACTGTCAGCAACAAGTTGCGCATCCATTTCTGGCTTACGTACTTCAGCGATGTTGATTTGAGCAGGTACACCAGCAATTTTAGAAATCGCTAAACGTAACTTCTCTACATCTTCGCCTTTCTTACCGATAACAACACCCGGACGAGCCGTATGAATTGTTACGCGGATAGATTTAGCTGGACGTTCAATAACAACTTTTGATAATGATGCACGCTTAAGCTTTTCAACTAAATATTCGCGAACCTTGTGGTCCCCGTCTAAGTTATTTGAATAGTCTTTGCTGCTTGCAAACCATGTAGACGCGAAAGGTTTACTGATCCCTAAGCGAATACCGGTAGGATGTACTTTTTGTCCCATTCTACTCTCTCCTAAGAATCTGACACAATCACAGTGATGTGACTTGTGCGTTTAATAATCCGATCCGCGCGGCCTTTCGCACGAGGTCTGATACGTTTCATTGTTGGACCATCGTCAACCATTATAGTTTTTACGAAAAGCTCATCAATGTCTGCACCTTCGTTATGCTCAGCATTTGCAATAGCAGAATCAAGAACTTTCTTAACTAACTCAGCAGCTTTTTTGTTGCTGAAAATTAAGATTTCTAATGCTTCTTCTACTTGTTTGCCGCGGATTTGATCCACAACTAAACGTGCTTTTTGAGCAGAACCACGGGCAAATTTATGTATAGCAATTGCTTCCATTATAATTTCCCCTATTTCTTCGCTTTCTTATCTGCGACATGGCCGCGATAAGTACGAGTTGGTGCAAATTCGCCTAACTTGTGACCGATCATTTCATCAGTTACAAATACAGGTACGTGTTGGCGGCCATTATGGACAGCGATGGTCAATCCGATCATTGTTGGAATGATCATTGAACGACGGGACCAAGTTTTAATTGGCTTTTTATTCCCGCTTTCCACCGCTTTCTCTACCTTCGTCAACAAGTGCAGGTCAATAAAAGGACCTTTCTTGAGGGAACGTGGCATGGTGAATCCTCTTTATTTACTCTTCATTCTTGAAATTACAATGTTTGTCTTCGTTTCTCATAACAATCGTTTAGTGAACTAAACTCATGCTCTTCGATACTCGACGGTTTCTCTGTAACCTCAATTATCTTGAGTATTAAAATTAAGTACTATTATTTAGTACGACGACGTACGATAAATTTATCAGTACGCTTGTTTGAACGAGTCTTGTAACCCTTCGTTGGTACACCCCAAGGTGATACCGGGTGACGACCGCCAGATGTTTTACCTTCACCACCACCGTGTGGATGGTCAACTGGGTTCATGGCAACACCACGAACAGTTGGGCGAACACCGCGCCAGCGTGAAGCACCAGCTTTACCCAATGAGCGAAGCATGTGTTCAGCGTTGCCGATTTCACCTAAAGTTGCACGACAATCTGACTCAATTTTACGCATTTCACCAGAGCGAAGACGTAAAGTGACATAAGCACCGTCTTTAGCAACTAATTGTGCGTAAGTACCCGCAGCACGAGCGATTTGAGCGCCCTTACCAGGTTTAAGTTCGATTGCATGAACAACACTACCTAAAGGCGTGTTGCGCAAAGGCATAGTATTACCTGCTTTGATCGGAGCGTTTGCACCAGACTGGATAACATCACCAGCTTTTAAGCCTTTAGGGGCTAAGATGTAACGACGTTCACCATCTGCATATAATACTAACGCAATGTTGGCACTACGGTTTGGATCATATTCCAAACGCTCTACTTTCGCAGGGATACCATCTTTATTACGTTTAAAGTCAACCATACGATAATGATGCTTGTGTCCACCACCAATGTGACGAACGGTAATGCGACCATTATTGTTACGACCACCAGACTTTGATTTAGTATCAAGTAATGGTGCGTAAGGCTTACCTTTGTGTAGTTCTTTGTTTACCACTTTAACCAGGTGACGACGACCCGGAGAAGTAGGTTTACATTTTACTATAGCCATTTTAACTGCTCCTAAGACTCAGCGTTGCCAACGAAGTCGATATCCGAACCTTCGCTAAGAGTAACGTACGCTTTTTTCCAGTCGTTACGACGACCAGTACGAGCACCTGTACGTTTTACTTTACCCTTAACATTTAAAGTACGAACACCTTCAACTGAAACTTCAAAAAGTTTCTCAACAGCCGCTTTGATTTCAGCTTTAGTAGAGTCTACAGATACTTTGAAAACAACTGTGTTGTTTGCTTCAGCAGCCATAGTGCTCTTCTCAGAAATGTTCGGTGCTAGAAGCACTTTTAACAAACGTTCTTCGCTTATCATGCTAACATCTCCTCAATTTGTTTAACTGCAGTAGCAGTCATCAAAACTTTTTCGAAACCAACCAAACTAACTGGGTCAATACCGTCAACGTCACGAACGTCAACTTTATATAAGTTACGAGCAGATAAGAATAAGTTCTCATCAACTTCAGGTGTAACGATTAATACGTCTTTAAGTTCAAGACCTTTTAACTTAGCTACTAACTCTTTAGTTTTTGGTGTTTCAACAGCAAAATCTTCTACCACGATCAAGCGTTCTTGACGAACTAACTCAGAAAGGATGCTAGAAATAGCACCACGGTACATTTTACGATTAACTTTTTGGCTGTGATCCTGAGGTTTAGCAGCGAATGTTACGCCACCTGCACGCCAGATTGGACCACGTGTAGTACCAGCACGCGCGCGGCCAGTACCTTTTTGACGCCATGGTTTTGCGCCACCACCACTAACTTCTGAACGAGTTTTTTGAGCACGAGTACCTTGACGAGCACCAGCTGCATAAGCAACTACTACTTGATGTACTAAAGCTTCATTAAACTCACGTCCAAAAGTTGCTTCGGATACTTCAAGAGCGCCTTTAGCGTCTTTTAATACTAATTCCATCACAAATCTCCTGGACTAAGCTTTAACAGCTGGTTTGATGATTACGTTACCGTTAATTGCACCCGGAACTGAACCTTTAATAAGGAGCAAGTTACGTTCTGCATCAACGCGAACCAATTCAAGGTTTTGTGTAGTAACGCGCACAGCACCCATGTGACCAGACATCTTTTTGCCTTTAAATACACGACCTGGTGTTTGACATTGACCTAACGAACCGTTAGAACGATGTGATAACGAAACACCATGTGTTGCATGTTGCATGCTAAAGTTCCAACGCTTAATACCGCCTTGGAAGCCTTTACCTTTTGATGTACCAGTTACGTCTACTAATTTAGTGTCTTCGAAAATTGAAACAGTGATATCACCGCCCAATTCCAAACCTTCACCTTCATTTGCATTTAAACGGAATTCCCACAGGCCACGACCTGCTTCAACGCCTGCTTTTGCAAAATGACCAGCTGCTGGTTTATTAACACGGCTAGCTTTACGCTTACCGGTTGTTACTTGAAGCGCTGAATAACCATCAGTCTCTACAGTTTTCACTTGAGAGATGCGGTTGGCTTCAACTTCTAGAACTGTTACAGGTGTAGATACGCCGTCTTCAGTGAAGATACGTGTCATGCCTATTTTACGTCCAACTAGACCTATAGTCATTGTTAAAACCCCTTAACCCAAGCTGATTTGAACGTCAACGCCTGCTGCAAGATCTAAACGCATTAATGCGTCTACAGTCTTTTCAGTTGGCTCAACAATATCAATCATGCGTTTGTGAGTACGAATTTCGTACTGATCTCGCGCATCTTTGTTAACGTGTGGAGAAGTCAAGATAGTGAAACGTTCTTTACGCGTAGGAAGTGGAATAGGACCACGAACCTGTGCGCCAGTACGCTTTGCAGTATCAACGATTTCTGCTGTAGATTGATCAATCAAACGATGATCGAACGCTTTCAAACGAATGCGAATTCTTTGATTTGACATGAAGACAAATCCCCTTTCTAAAGAACAAAAAAATACATCCCTCTGCTTCCTTTATTGCCGGAAGGGGGTGTATTACTAAACAACATTTAACTCCAAATCGGAGTTACTGTAATAGTTAAACATACGAGCATTTAACTATATAAATCGCACAAGCCGAAACATGTGCGGATGCGCATTATACACGAAGAGCATTTAGAAGCAAGACGAGAATTAAAAATAAACAACTAGCGTTGAAAATTAATGCAGAAAATCATTAACCCCGTCAGTACAAGACTGTTAATATTAATTTCAAAGTTAATAGCTCTGCTATATATAGGGAATAAAATAAATAATACATTTAATGGGATTTTTTACTAAAGCTCCACTGGCGATACTTATTATAAATTAAATAGCCTCGTTAAATACCCTTGTCTTTTTATTCGAGTTCTTAATTAATTTCTATTTTCTATGTCGATCTACTTAAAGTAATGATATACTCGCGCGCAAATTTTCAACAATTTCGCTTTTTTAGTAGCGACTTAATTAGAGTAAAGTAATGGCAGATTTATCTAAATATAGAAATATTGGTATATTCGCTCACGTTGATGCGGGTAAAACCACAACAACAGAGCGTATCCTTAAATTAACTGGTAAAATTCATAAGTCTGGTGAAACCCATGACGGTGAGTCTACGACTGACTTCATGGAACAAGAAGCCGAGCGCGGTATTACTATTCAGTCTGCAGCGGTAAGTTGTTTTTGGAAAGATCACCGTTTCAACGTTATCGATACTCCTGGTCACGTTGATTTTACTGTAGAAGTTTATCGTTCACTTAAAGTTCTTGATGGTGGTGTTGGTGTATTTTGTGGTTCTGGTGGTGTTGAGCCACAATCAGAAACTAACTGGCGTTATGCAAACGACTCTAAAGTAGCACGTTTAATCTTCGTTAATAAATTAGACCGTTTAGGTGCTAACTTTTACCGTGTAGCAGACCAAGTTAAAAACGTACTAGGTGCTAACCCACTTCTTATGACTTTACCAATTGGTGAAGAGGATGATTTCATCGGTGTTGTTGACGTTTTAAGCCAAAAAGCTTACGTTTGGGATGAAACTGGTCTTCCAGAAAACTACACAATTGAAGATATTCCAGCTGATATGGTTGATGATGCAGCTATGTATCGCGAGCAATTAATCGAAACTGCATTAGAAGCAGATGAAGATTTATTAATGGAATACTTAGAAGGTGAATTAACACCTACTGATGAACAAATTAAAGCTTGTATCCGTAAAGGTACACGTGAATTAATGTTCTTCCCTACGTACTGTGGCTCAGCATTTAAAAACAAAGGTATGCAATTATTACTTGATGCTGTTGTTGACTACTTACCTTCACCTACAGATGTTGAACCACAACCTCTTACAGATGAAGAAGGTGAGCCTACTGGTGAATATGCAATCGTTTCTGCAGATGAAACATTTAAAGCGTTAGCATTTAAAATCACTGATGACCGTTTTGGTACATTAACTTTCGTACGTATCTATTCAGGTGTGTTAAATAAAGGCGATACCATCCTTAATGCTGCTACAGGTAAAACTGAGCGTGTTGGTCGTATGTGTGAAATGCAAGCTGATGATCGTAACGAACTTACTTCAGCACAAGCCGGCGATATCATCGCGATTGTTGGTATGAAGAGTAACGTACAAACAGGTCACACATTATGTGATCCTAAAAATCCAATTATCCTAGAAGCAATGGTATTTCCTAAGCCAGTAATCTCTATCTCTGTAACACCTAAAGATAAAGGTTCTACTGAGAAAATGGGTATTGCAATTGGTAAAATGGTTGCAGAAGATCCTACCTTCCAAGTTGAAACTGATGAAGATTCAGGTGAGACAATCTTATCTGGTATGGGTGAGCTTCACTTAGATATAAAAGTAGATATTCTAAAACGTACCTACGGTGTTGAATTAGCTGTTGGTAAACCACAAGTTGCTTACCGTGAAACGATTACTCAACCAATTGAAGATTCTTACACGCATAAGAAACAATCTGGTGGTTCTGGTCAATTCGGTAAAATTGATTACCGTATCAAGCCTGGCGAACCTGGTTCTGGTTTCGTATTCAACTCTACTGTTGTTGGTGGTAACGTTCCTAAAGAATTCTTCCCTGCAATCGAAAAAGGCTTCAAAGGCATGATGGATACTGGTGTTCTTGCTGGTTTCCCTGTACTTGACGTTGAAATTGAATTATACGATGGTGGTTTCCATGCGGTCGATTCATCTGCTGTTGCATTTGAACTTGCTGCTCGTGGCGCGTTCCGTCAATCAATTCCAAAAGCAGGTGCTCAGTTAATTGAACCTATCATGGCTGTTGATGTGTTTACTCCTGAAGATCACGTTGGTGATGTTATTGGTGATTTAAACCGTCGTCGTGGCATGATTGGTGGTCAAGAAGCTGGCGTTACTGGTGTTCGTATTAAAGCTGACGTACCTCTTTCAGAAATGTTCGGTTACATCGGATCATTACGTACAATGACATCTGGCCGTGGTCAATTCTCAATGGAATTCTCTCACTACATGCCTTGTCCTAGCAACGTTTCTGAAACAGTAATCGCTGAAGTTAAAGCGGCTAAAGCTGCTAAAGACGCTGCTAAAAAATAAATAATCACTTGATTATTAAATAGAAAAGGATGCTTTAAGCATCCTTTTTTTTGTCTTGAAAACCTTGAGAGTTAATTTTACAAAATCGCTACTTTGTTATTAACACTCGTTTATAAGTATTCACTATTAATGACACTGTTCTTCCACAGAACTACTTTGTTGTTCAAACGTTATATTACTCAAAGATATACTCACTGCACTGCTTGAACTCAAGGCAAATGGTACTAATGCTATGGACTCTTGCGTTATCGATTTCTCGGTAAAGCAAGACAAATTCATGGTTAATTTTTGCCATGTATTTAAAGGTAGTTTAGACAAACGTGGCGCAATATTATAACTGGCTTGGCAGTGCGGTTTTAACACTTGGTTTTCAATGCAGTTTATTGTCACCCATATTGGTTTGCTCGCATCACTTTCTCTTTTTATATTCATCGATAACTGAGCGCTTTTTGCTAAATCGTTAACAAATTCGCTTGAGTGATTACTAGAAACCAAATCCGTAGCTAATTGAGTAAACTTAATACCCGCTGTAGATTGCCCGTTTAGATTAAGACGAAAAGCATCTTCTTGAACCATTTTATCAATAGTACGATATTCAATACCTGCTAAGGCTGAACTATTCGAGTCAATTGTTTTTACTTCGTTATTCGAGGTTAATAACAGGGTTAATGAAGGGGCAACTTTACCGTTAAATAATGAGATTACTTGATGATTATTTTCATCTTTAACAAAACTTTCAGTTAAGTTAGATGACTCAGATAGGTTAGATGACAAAGTGCTCAACTCCCCATAGCGTAAACCAAAGCCATAAGGTAACAATGGTTGATAATCTTCATCAAATCTATTCACCACTTGTACGGGTGAGTTGGGCCATGAAAAAGACAAACGTCCTTTAAAGTCGTACTGTATTTCATCATTACTATCTTTCAATAATACATCAGCAACAGCTAAACCTTCTGAACCTGGGAGCCAAGCTGCAACAAAGGCGTCACTGGCATTAAGTTCAGCATTAACCCATATTGGACGACCGCTGATAAATACAGATACTACAGGAATCCCCTGTGCTTTTAATTGCTTTAAAATAGCTAAGTCTGATTGCACTCCGCTTTGATAAGCTAAATTTGCTATATCCCCTTGTCCTTCCGCGTAAGGCTCTTCACCAAACACAACAACAGCTACATCAGGTTTAATATCATAATGTCCATTTTCACTAAGCTCAATTTGCCCTCCTGCAGCAATTACTTGATTTTCTAGCCCATCATAGATCGAACTCCCGCCAGGGAAGTCGCTATTTTGATTATTAGTCCCTTGCCAAGTAATTGTCCAACCGCCAGATTGCTTGCCGATATTATTAGCGGCATCGCCCAAAACTAAAATATTCATTTTTGGGGATAATGGTAATAATCCGTCATTGTTCTTTAATAACACTAGCGACTCACGTACTGCTTGTCTGGCTATTTCACGATGAGATTTACTGCCAATTAATGCGGTTTTCCCAGAAAATTTTCGATTAGCTGGGCTGGGTTTATCAAACAAACCTGCGCGATATTTAACCCGCAGAATACGAGTGACGGCATCATCAATACGTGACATTGGAATAATACCTTGTTCTGCTTGTTTTATCGTATTTTCAAGTAAAGGTTTCCAAGCATCGGTGGGCACCATAAATATATCTAGGCCAGCATTTACCGCTTGTGGACAGTTATCATTACTACAGCCTTTAACTTGTCCATGGCCATTCCAGTCGCCTACAACAAAGCCGTCAAAGCCCATTCTATCTTTGAGTACCTCGGTTAATAGGTAATGACTGCCATGTATTTTTTCTCCTTGCCAACTATTAAAAGAGGCCATGACAGATTGTGCACCTGCCGTTAAGCCGCCAACATACCCTTGGCCATGAATATCAAACAATTCTTGTTCATTAGCAATATTGTTTCCCTGATCATCGCCATTTACCGTACCGCCATCGCCGACAAAATGTTTTACTGTACTAATTACCCGATCATCGCCTAAAAAATCTTCGTTAGCATGTCCCTGCAACCCTTTAACAATAGCTGCCGCATAGACCTTTACAATTTCAGGGTCTTCTGAATATCCCTCATAAGTTCTACCCCATCGGTCATCTCTTACCGTCGCTACCGTTGGGGCAAATACCCAGTCAATGCCTGTCACCATCACTTCAGTTGCTGTTACTTCTGCAATTTTTTCAATTAATTGAGCATTATTTGCAGCACCTAATCCTATATTATGAGGGAATAACGTCGCCCCAATAACATTGTTGTGACCATGCACCGCATCTGTGCCCCACATCGTTGGAATAGTGCTGCCATCTAAGCTTGAATCAATCGAGGCTTGATACATTTTTTCTGCCAATTCAATCCAATCTTGAGGCGTTGAATGTTTGTTATTATTGGGAAAAGCACCACCGCCATTTAAATATGAGCCGAAACCATATTTTCTCATATCTTCAGGTGAGATATCCCTGATTTCAGGCTGGATCATCTGCGCAACCTTTTGCGCTAACGTCATGCTTTTAAGTGTTTGCTGTACTTTCAATTCGAGGTTAGGATCTTGTTTGACTTCCGAGTTAACTTTTGGCCAAATAGTTAAATTTTGATCTAATTGTTCAGCCATTCGCGGTGCTTGATCCGCTTGCTTGGCCTTATTTACTGGCTGATTGTTACAAGCTACTAACAATGTCAAAGGTAAAATTACCACTGCTAGTGTGTTGACGGTAAAAGTTGAATAGGTCATTTTGTCTCGCTTAACTGCTGTCATAATTTATGAAATTTCTGAAAATTTACTACCTTTAATACCGTAATAAGCAATATAAAGGTAACAAACTAAAGGTAAAATAAAGGCAAGTTGAATGCCGATAGTGTCGGCTAATACGCCTTGTAAAACAGGAACAATTGCACCGCCCACTATAGCTAAACAAAGAATACCTGCGCCTTGGCTAGTATGTTTTTCTAGCCCGTTCAGCGCTAAACTAAAAATGGTGGGAAACATAATAGAATTGAATAAACCAACCAATAAAAGTGCCCACATAGCGACACTGCCTACACTAACAATCGCTAAGCCGATAAGCGCGACTGAGATAATCGCGTTAAAAGTAAGGACTTTACCCGCATTGACTTTTTGCATGACTACAGCACCAATAAATCGCCCAACCATAGCGCCTCCCCAGTAATAGGTAAGATATTTGGCGGCTTCTGTTTCTGCCAAACCTGCAATATCAGCTTCCCCTAGAAAATTAACTAGAAAACTACCAATTGACACTTCAGCGCCAACATAAACAAAGATCCCCAGCGCGCCTAAAACTAAGTGTTTGTATTGCCATGCTGAGCCTTCAACTACCTCTCCTTTGGCTACCTCTGCGTTTTCAATATGCGGCAGCTTTAAATAAGCAAATATTGCCGCAAGTATTAACAAAGTAGCCATTAATCCTAAATAAGGTAGTTGCACGGATTCAGCTGTTTGTGTAGCCACCGAGTCGGTTACTTCATTTAAAATAAGAAGTGCGCCGAAATAAGGGGCGATAGTCGTACCTAGGGCATTAAATGCTTGCGTCATTGTTAATCGTGATGATGCCGTTTCTTTACTGCCTAGCAAGGTGACATATGGATTAGCAGATACTTGCAAAATAGTAATACCACTTGCCAGTACAAATAACGCCGCAAGAAAAATAGGGTAGCTATGCAATGAAGCCGCAGGGTAGAAAATTAAACACCCTAGCGCAGCAATAACTAAACCAACAACAATACCTTTTTGATAGCCCATAGCTTTTACTAATCGACCTGCAGGTAAAGAAACAAGAAAATAAGCACCAAAAAAACAAAATTGTACGAGCATGGATTGAGTATAAGTAAGCTCAAAAATAGCTTTTAAGTGTGGAATAAGAATGTCGTTAAGACAGGTGATAAATCCCCACATAAAAAATAATGACGTTAACGAAAAAAGTGCAAATTTATTTGCTCCTACTGTTTCAGCATTATTTAATGAGGAAGGTTGTTCAAGAGAAATTGACGAGCCAGCCATAAGCGGTTCCCTAAATCTTAAGTGATAAACATTAGTTAAGTTATTTTAAATAAGCGCTCAGTGAACCTGAGCGCTCTATATTCATAAGCAGTGCGTGTTAGTTAAAACTATAACGCACACCTAATGCATAACGAGGACCATATTGTCGAGCAAATAGGAACTGTTCTTCATAACGACCAAAGTCTTGCTCTGTTTCATTATTTAGGTTGAGACCTTCCATGAATACCGTTAATTCTTCGGTAACATCATAGTTAATACTCATGTCCCATTGACCAAACTCTTTGGCAAATTGTGGTGGGTTATCAGCCGAGCCTTGCGACTGACCAACACCAATTAAGTATTCATCACGCCAAGCGTAGGTTACTTTTACAGACAAGCCATGCTTCTCATAGAACACTTGAAAGTTAGCTGAATCACTTAACCCTGTTAATGGCGTTTGTGGCTCAAGATCGGCAATGCTGTCCACTTTGGTAATGTCATTTACATCAAACTTAAGGTCACCGTCAACAAAGGTTGCATTGGCTCCTACACCAAAACCAGTTTCACCAAATAAATGCTGAAGTGCTATCTCAAAGCCATCAACGGTTTTTTCTTCCGGTGTATTAAATGGGCGAGTAATCTCCCACTGCATTAAAGGATCATCACCTGCAGGCTCAATATAACCTTGTGCATTTAAAGTAGTACCATTGAGTTGCATTTGAGCAAAAATCTCATCACTCGTTGGATCCCCACCTAAATCGGCAGCCGCTTGTTGCCAACGTGGACCGAGATAAATATCACGCATGTCTTCAACGGTCGAAGTTACGGTTTGACTACTGATAAAATTTTCAACATCTTTTCTGAAATAACCGATAGAAGCATAACTACCGTCTGCGTAGTAATATTCTAAAGACAGATCGAGGTTGGTCGACTCATAAGGGTTTAAGTTAGTATTACCTTCACCACCAATGCGGTTTTCAATGCGAGTACTTGCGCCTAATGATCGACCACCGGCTAAATCACCTAACGGTGCTCGAGCAATAGTTTTACCCCAAGAAGCACGAGCGACTAGATCATCAGTAAGATCAATTTTGGCATCAATCATAGGTAGAAATACGTCATGCTCACCTTCAAGTGACAAAATTGTATTATCGCCCGGTTGATATTGTGTATGCCATTCACTGCCTCCTTTCCACCAAACTTCTGTTGGAATAGGTTGTAACACATTACTGATAACATCCGTTTTTTCGTATCTAAAACCGGCGTTTATTTGGATAGGTAAATCGCCCGCTTCAAACTCCCACAAAGTTGAAGCATAAATACTTGTGGTATTTTCATCGACAGAACCTTGCGATTGGACGCTGCCTTCACGGTAAGGGTCGGTACTAAAATAATCATCACCTAATACATCGCTATTCAAAAAATATGCTGAGCGAGAAACGGCTTCGTCAAAGTCAAAATTGTAATAGTAGCCGCCACCGATTGGATTATCGCCATTGGAAAATGCATCTAGAAAGTTATTGGTGGTGTTGTAGTGAAACATTCCGTCAGGGAATGCAGCCGAGTAATTAGGATTAAACAAAAATCCTCCTATCAGCCCACTCCATGCACTTGAACCGCCCATGGTTTGTTCCGTTCTAGCCACACCAAATTTAACCGACACTAATGAAAAATCGTAAGGATTATCCCAACTTCCATCAATTTGTAGTTGCTCGATTTCAGATTTGCCTGGGCTGTGAATAAACTGGCTAAAATGTGAATCTATTTCACTGGGTGAAAGGGTAGTCGTACCATTTTTCCAGAAAATGGTTCCTTGTGGAATATCACCTGTTCTAAAGTCATAATGTTTAGTCACCAATTGATCTGAACCAAACACTAAAGAGCCTGTACCATTTAAGCCTTTATCTTTGCCGTTATCTGCTTCGTTTTCTGAGCTGTGATAATCAACCGAGAAACTTAGTTCACTGGTTGCTTGCCATTCAACATTAAAACCTAAAGAGCTTTCTTTCGTTCCTGTGGTATCGCGATTAGCGGTATAAGAACCGTCATTACCTGATAAATCAGCAAATAAAACAGTACCATTTTCATCAAGCTCGTAAGCATTGATACTGCCGCCATAATCATGCCACTGCCCCCAACCAATAGAATTAGTTCCAGTAGTTGATTCACCCATAATGTAATCTAGTGTCAATATAACACTGTCAATTGGTGCAAATTGAAACGTAACATTGGCATTACTTCTTTCTCGTTGTACATTAGCAATACTGTAATTCATATCACGAGGAAAAAAGGCGCCTGCCGCGGCACTAGCCGAACGATTATCAATCACTTTATCTGCATCTAAAGCAGGTAACTGCGCATCTGGCTGAAACTGCCAACCTTGAATATTGGCGGCTTGTTGCTGAAAATCACGTTGTTGGTGAGAAAACGATAAAGAAAATCCAAACATTTCATCAGCAAAAGTATTACTGTATAAGCCTGAAAATTCAGGTGTAACATTATCTCCTTCCACATTTGACGTGTCGTAAATACCTTTACCTGAAATAACAAATTTTTGACCTGGGCTACTAAATGGCTTCATGGTCACTATGTTAACGGTTGCTCCTAATCCACCACTTGGCGTTTCGGCGCGTGCGGTTTTAAATACTTCCAGTGCACTTACCCCATCGGAAGATAAGTTTTCTAAATTGTAAGAGCGCGAATTACCTGTGCCTGGCATTTGTCTGCCATTTAGGGTGATCAGGTTAAAGTCAGGCCCAAAGCCCCGAACAGTGATCTGGCTTCCTTCACCATTTGTTCGGCTAACGCTAACCCCTGTGATACGCTGCAATGATTCAGCCAAATTCGTATCAGGAAATTTACCCATTTCTTCTGCTGAAATAGCATCAACAACACCTGACATACTGCGCTTTAAATTCATTGAACGAATTAAACTACCTTGGATGCCTTTAACTTCTATAACTTCTATTTCTGAGCTTTGTCTATCATTAATACTTTCTTTAATGTCTGCTTCTTCAGCCATCAGGCTAGTATTAAAACCAGTAGCAAGTGCTGCTGAAATATAAACGGCTAAGCGTTTTTTAGAAAATTGTGAATGTTTCATGTTTACCCTACTTTTTAAAATTAGTTTAATGGGGCGGCTAGGTTTAAGCCGCACAACTCTTCTTAATAACGCGTTACGGCGCTGTTATCGCAACATTATCAACACGATACACAGCTCCATCACCCGTTCCCCAAGCAGGGAAAATCATTAATACATCTATTTCACTTACATCTAAGCCTGCATCAAATAATGACTGCAAAGAAAAGGTATAGGTTTGCCATTGTCCGACGACAGGCTCCATGCCCTCTTGACTTGCAGCAAGGTCTAATTCAACCGCTGATGTTGCACCACCAGCTTCAATTTTAAATAACCAAGAAGCACTAGCATCATTTGGTGGTGTGACTATTTTCATATCAAAAGTAACTGCACCACTTTGTAAGAGTGATGATGCATCAAATAAAACACCGTCATTGGCTTTATAGCCCATCACCGTTGGTGTACTGCCAATAACAAATTCAGTGACCATGCCTTGACTTGCCTCGTCATTTTCTTCTGTAGGCATTGAACCACCACAGCAGTCCCAAGCGGGCCAATCGCTATTCATGGCATTGTCGTATAGCACAATACCTTGAGGAGCAGGCACGCTGGAGGGATCATAAATCATGATATTATCTAAGCGATACACTGCGCCTTCACCTGCTCCCCAAGTAGGAAACACCATTAAGACATCTATTTGGCTAATATCTAAACCAGCATCAAATAATGACTGTAATGAGTAGGTGTAGGTTTGCCATTGGTCAAGTGCAGGGTCACTGCCTTCTTGACTATCAGATAAGTTCAATTCAACCGCAGAGCTTGCATCACCCGCTTCGATTTTAAATAACCAAGGAGCACTCGAATCATTAGGCATTGACGTGACTTTCATTTCAAATTGCACAACACCTTTTGCCAGTATATTTGCTGCATCTAAATATACTTCGTCGTCAGCAAGAATGCCCATCACTGTTGGCGTAGCACCAATAACAAACTCAGCCGTCATACCATGTTCGGTATCATCATTTTCAAGACTCGGTGTTGTGCCACCACAACAATCCCAAATACTCCATTGCTCTTTAGGTTGATCATCAAACAATACATGTCCGTTAAAGCCACTCGAAGCATTAGGATCGTAAATTTTCACATTATCAATGCGGTAAATTGCTCCTTCACCTGTGCCCCACGTAGGAAAAATCATCAATACATCGATTGCACTAACATCAAGACCAGCATTAGCTAAGTCAGCAAGATTAAAAGTATAGGTTTGCCATTGACCTTCAACAGGTGATAGTCCTTCCACGCTATCTGATATTGGTAACTCGGCTGCTGTGTCGCCATCGTTAGATTCAATTTTAAATAACCAAGGAGCACTCGCGTCATTAGGCATTGACGTTACTTTCATATCAAATTGCACAACACCGTTCGATAAAATGACACTTGCGTCAAATGGAGTAGGCGTATCGGTATTCGCAGATCTTGAAATAAAACCCATTACCGTTGGCGTGGCGCCAATAGCAAACTCTGCAACTGCGCCATGAGCATCGTCATCTATTTCAACTAAAGGTGTTGTACCGCCACAACAATCCCACATCGGCCAACTTGGATTTTCTTCATCTTCAAATAGCACAACTTTTGGAGATTCTGTGGTCACGCCAGAATCAATTTCTACATTAGCCATACTGTAAACAGCGCCTTCGCCTGCTCCCCATGCAGGGAACACCATCACTACATCAATAGCGCTTAGATCTAAACCAGCGTCAGCGAGCATTTGCAATGGATACGTATAGGTTTGCCATTGACCTTCAACAAACTCTTCACCTTCTTGGCTTTCTGATAACAAGAAGTCAGCAGCCGTTGCTCCTTCTAAGCTTTCGACTTTAAAAGACCAAGGTGCTGAGGCGTCATTTGGCATGTTGTCAATTTTTAAGTCAAAGCGAATAGCTCCCGTAGCAATAGCAGGAGAAGCATCGAAAGGACTTGGTGTACCCGTGGGGTCTGTGATGAATTCAGCGCGTGAAATAAAACCATTAACTGTCGGTGTTGCGCCAACATTAAATTGCATGACCTCGCCTTTATCAGCATCAGCAATAATCATTGGAGTTGACCCACCACAACAGTCCCATGCAGGCCAATTAGGGTTAATTGTGCCAGAGAAAATAGTTAAACTTTGAGGCGGAGCTACACTTGGCGGAGACGGGATAGGTGCTTTACCTTCAACAAGTGCATCGTCAAGGCTATCATATCCACCTCGAACGGTTTCACATCCTTTGCCGGTATCTATATTTTGATTACATTGATAAACGCGAATGTAATCAACTTCAAACGTTTGACCATTCACAAACGCTTCCGCATCTATACCTAAATTATTAGTATTTTCCGCCCAGTCACCACCAACGGCATTATTTATGATCATGAAAAAGTCTTGATCGAATGGCGCTTGATCCCAATGCGTTGTTAGTTCACCTGTTACCGCATCAAAATATTCAGTAAACCAGCCTTGATGTGATAAACCAACCGCTTCATCTTTACTGTTATAACGTACTTGTGATTGACGTTGGGTAGCATATAAATAGTTATCTACGTACCAGCGAATTTCACCCTCTTGCCACTCTATAGCATAAACATGAAAGTCATCCGCTGGATTTATTCCATCAGGCAAACTATAAGATTTACCTGAGTGCGAGTTATCCGGCCACTCTTTACCATAATGCAGCGTGCCGTGAACATTATTTTCAACGATGCCTTCATCGCTCACTGTTTTTAAATTAACCGTTTCAAGAATGTCTATTTCGCCCGATTTTGGCCAGCCACAATAGGTTTCATCAGTTGGCATCATCCAAAAGGCGGGGAAGCTACCTTGTCCGAAAGGCATTTTCGCTTTTATTTCAAAGCGCCCATATTTAAAATCGGCTTTGTTTTTACTAATAATACGTGCAGAAGTATAAGGCTGTTCAGCACCTTCTTCAGCAGGCAAAGCGACAAGCTTTAGCGTGCCATCACTGACAAATGAGTTTTCTGAATTGTCGGTATAACATTGCTTTTCGTTATTGCCACCGCCCCAACAATTAACTTCATGCGTCCAATTTGTACTATCTATTGAACTACCATCAAACTCATCACTCCACACCATTTCCCAGTCACTTACTGGTTGTTGCGGATCAACTTTATTTGAATCGGTGTTAGTTTCAGCATTTCCTCCACAGCCTATTAAAGAGACTGTCGAAACTAAAACACACCATTGTGTGATTTTCTTCGCAATTTTTATCATGATTTATTTCCAAAACCGTACGATTATCGTTATGTCATTTAATGAAACTTTGTCGTTATCATTCTCATTAATTATTGTGATCAAATGACTCGATAGTTAAACAGTTATTCACTTATGCTTTTTAGCTTTTTGTTGTGTATAACCGTCCCCCAAATTTATACTCGGTTAAATTACAAACTGTTACAATTGAAATGCGGCATCAAGAGAAGTAAACGCGGCATTGCTATTTATTAAGCAAATTACGCGACAAAATGAGAGAAAAATAAGATGAAAGGTTACTGTTGTTTCGACTCAAGTAGTTGCTGAATCGTCGAGCTGTAATTACGACTAACTTTTAAATGAACATCATCACCAAGCTCTAATATGCTTTCACTATTGCGCAAAGAACGAATACTTTTAATGCAATTAATATTCACCAATGTCGATTTATGAATGCGCTTAAATAACCGCTCATCTAATTGGCTTGCTAATTTTTTCATGGTGATACGAACAATATGTGTTTCATCAGCGGTATGTACACACATGTAATCGCCTGCAGCATCAATCCATCGAATATCAGTAACGGAAAGAAATACCTTTTCGTTATCGTTGTTTTTAATCACTAACTCTTGACGAAAAGCACTTGGCATTGGATTGTCAGATTCCAACCAATGTTCCAATTCTGAAATTGATAAACCAGAACTATTACCTAATGCTTGTAATAGTTTAAATTTTTCTTTGTCAGAATCTTGAGGGTTATGCCGTTGAATTATGCGTTCTACTGTTTTTTGTAATCGACCTAAATTGGCTGGTTTCATTACATAATCTATTGCATTTAATTCAAAAGCTTCTAAGGCATATTCACCATATGCAGTAACAAAAACAATCATAGGTAAAATATCCGACTGCAATGCCTGTACGACTTCAATACCATTCAACCCTGGTAATTGTAAATCTAAAAAAAGAACATCTGGTGATAATTCCTGGCACATTAAAATTGCCTGATCACCATCACAAGCTTCAGCAATTACATTAATTTCAGGAATTTTCTCTAACCGAAGCTTTAACCCTTCAAGTGCAAGTGGTTCGTCATCAACAATAATTGCGGTTAGTGCTTTAATGGTCATATTACTTTTCTCAAAAAATAGTTATTGTCGCAATGGAATAGAGATAGAAACAGTGGTGCCATTATGACTGTTGCTAGTAATGTTAATCTCATAATCACCATTAAACATAGCATCTAAACGTGCTTTCGTATTGCTTATCCCAATCCCCAAACCTTTGCTAACTTCATCGTTTTTCCCATTGCCATTATCCAATACATCAATTACTAGTCTGCCATTTAACTGTTCTGCGGCAATGGTAATAAAGCCATCTTGCTTCCTTGGTTCAATAGCGTATTTCACTGCGTTTTCAACTAAAGGCTGTAATAGCATACTCGGCACTTGGCAATCTAAAACCATATTACTAATTTGCATGTTTATTGTTAAACGCTCTGCAAATCTTACCTTTTCAATAGAGAGATAAATATCAAGGAGTTCAAGTTCTTTTTGTAGCGTAGTTTTACTTTTAGCTTTTTGATCTAAGGTGTAGCGAAAAAACTCACACAGCTTATCTAACATTTCATTAGCTTTGTCATTTTCGTGTTTATAAATAAGCGTTGAAATAGCATTCATGGTATTAAACATAAAATGCGGATTGAGTTGGTAGCGCAACATTTGTAATTGTGCATCTTTAGCTGCAGTTTGTGCCCGCAGCAGCATTTCATGCTCTTTTTGCAATTTCGTATTGTAGAGCATAATAAAAAAGATTGAAGTCCAAGCAAACATAGTGGTTAACGAGAATAGTAACCAACCGCCAAACTCAAGCATGTTCCATGCTTCATTCCAATGCTGTTGATGGACAATAATTTTAAAAAAGCTAAGTTTAAGGATATTGTAAAATAACCCCAAAATTGCCGCCGATAAAAAACTAAAAAAGAGCGTTTTTCTTACAGGAAGGTGAACAATTCTTTGAATAAATAGCCACTGTAAATAAGATAAAAAGAAACCACTCAAAGATTCCAAAATCAAATTAATGATTTGACCTTGAAGGTTAAAATGAATGTCATCAAATTGTGGACGAATGATCGCTACAAAAACAAATGCGGCATACCCTAACCAGCCAGATATTTGCAGCGTCCAAAATTGATGACTTTGTTTAGAAAAAGCCTGTGCGCTTATCTCAAGGGTATTTTCATCTTTATTGATATCCATGGCGATCGTGTTACTCGATTATTTTAGTTGACCCAAGCCTTGCCCAATCAGTTTGTTATACCTTATTGAAGGTATAACAAACTGAAATAAAAATGAATATTTTTCGATAAAGCGAGTTATTTTTGAGGCAAGAGCTTAGAAAGATTATTTTTGCCACCCCGAAATTAACAATATCGCAACATCAAATACAATAAATGATATACAATATATCTGATTTATAGTACTGTTTAGTTGGTTAATAAATGATCACATGGAATGATTAACAATGTTTTGCGCAATTGTTAATCAAAGTTACTCACTAATAATCATAATAAAAACAAATATTAAACAATAAAAATAGAGTAAATAATAACAAGTGCGCGTAAGGGTTAAGCCGCATTCATTAAATACTTACTCCAAGCTTCGATATATAAAAATAAACAGGAGAAGTTTCATGTCATTGCAACACAAGGCACCTTCGTTGATGGCACTTTTGTTAGCAGTCTCTAGTACTGCGGCAATTGCTGGCCAAAAACAAATAATCGAACAAACCCACGAATATAATCCAATTAAAACCAGTAAAACTGAAGTAGCAAAAGTTGTTGATCTTCATAGCGATATAAATCACAACGCAGCTAATCATGTTTGTGGTACTGATAAAAACAAACAAAATTGGGACGCATTGCAAGCTGAAAATCAAATTCAGCTAAAACAAAAATTAATTAAATCTATGCGAACTATGTCTTCCACTGTCCATAAAAAAACAATGGCAACAGCCAATGGTAATGGTGTAGATGGTCGTTATTATATACCTGTTGTGGTACATGTTTATGGCGATCAGTATAACTGTAGTGATGAAAGCGCATATTGCTTAACCGAAAGTAAAATCATCGACGGCCTGAACAAAACCAATGAAGATTTCTTAGGGACTAATACTCAAGATGATCCCATCGCTGCGGAATTTGAAGCAATTCGCGCCAATTTAAATATTGAATTTGTGTTGGCGAAAAAAGATCCACAAGGTAATCCAACCAACGGTATTGTTCGTTACGCCAACAAAGCAGGTTATGGTAATGGTTCAGGTAATGATGCTGAAATTGCTGCCGATGCGTGGGATAACTTCAAGTATATGAACATTTACTTGATGAGCGACCTCTACGATGATGGTACAACGAGCAGTTCAGGTGTAGCTTGGTACCCTCAAATGAGTATGTCTGAAGCAGGTTTATCGCGCGTGGTTTACAATGGTAACTTTGTTGGTGTTAATACCGGGGAAAACTTCCGCTCAGTGTTAACTCATGAATTTGGTCATTGGCTAAACTTACCGCACACTTTCGACGGTGATGTATGTTCTATTCACCAAGAAGCTTTTTGCGAATCTACTGGCGATAATAACTGTGACACACCACAAATGAGCAGCAGCATTTTACAAAATAATGCGCCAAACTGTTTAGGTGAAAGTACCAACACTGAAAACTTTATGCATTATTCTGATAACTATGCCATGTATACTCAGGGACAAGTTGAAAGAATGACTGCAGCATTGCATGGCGATGCCCGTTCTACTCTTTGGACGAACAGCAACCTTATAGCTGTTGGTTTAGAAGAATATACCAGTAATAATGAACATGTTTGGGACGGTTCAGGCTTAGATCTTGCCCCAAGCGGTGAATTATTGGCTGAATACCCCAACCTATCTGCAACTAAAGGTGAAACAACTACCTTTGAAGTTAATTTACCTGCTGGCACTCAAGCTGCTGCTATTTATTTAAAAGGTTTTACTCAAGATCCTGATTTATACGTAAGCAAAGGCAGTGCACCTGTGAAAAATGGTGATACTTGGACTTCTGATTTTGTGTCATTTAAATCAGCGGGCACGCCTGAGTTAGTCACATTGTCTTCACCTTCTTCAACACAAACGTATTATGTAACGGTTGATGCTTTTAGTGATTATTCAAATGCCACGTTAGAGGTATTATCTGTTGTTGATCCAACGCTATGTAACGGTTGTGAACGTGTATTTTTAGCAGAAGAAACAAACTTATCAGCCTCAGAAGGTGATGCCGATAAATCGTATCAGTTTGAAGTGCCTAGCGATGCAACACGCGTTGTCGCTGTATTAGCCGGTGGTTATCAAGGCGATCCAGATATGTACGTGAGTGTTAACTCTGTACCAACTACAGAAGTTTCTGATTGTGCTCCATTTAGTGCTCCACGTTTAAGTGAATATTGTGACCTAGGCGCAGGTGGCGGTACAGTTAATGTTATTATTGACCCATTCTTAGATTATAGTGGAACCACCTTTAGACTATATTACGAACGTCAAACTAGTGTAAATGAAGGTTTACCAACAGCAGAAGCAAATGGTGCTTATAACAGTATAGTTAATGAAGCTGTGACTTTTAGTAGCGCAGGCTCAGTGGATACTAATGGTAGCATAATTGCGTATAATTGGAATTTTGGCGACGGTAATACAAGTGACCAAGCTAATCCTACACATACTTACACAACAGCAGGTACTTTTACTGCAACGCTAACAGTGACCGACAACGACAACAATCAAGCAACTGATTCAAGTTTAGTCAATGTTGCTTCAACTAATCAAGCTCCTGTTGCGGTAATTAATGGTCCATATAGCGCTGAAGAAGGTCAAGAGATTACCTTTAACAGCAACGGTTCAGTTGATAATGACGGTACTATTGTTAGCTACCTTTGGACATTTGGAGATGGTACAAGTAGTACGTTATCGACCCCAACGCATACTTATCAAAATTCGGGTGAGTACACAGTTGAATTAACCGTAACTGATAACAACCAAGTATCGACAAGCGTTTCAACAACGGCAGCTATTAATGAAGTTGTTATTATCGATGAATACTGTTCAATAACGGGTAATACTGGATACGAATGGATAGCAGATGTTAGCGCCGGTGGTGTTTCGCATAGTAGTTCAAAAGACAGCTACGCTGACAATACCCATATAAACTTTCCTTTAACCCTAGGTAATAACACTATTAACTTAACTGCTGGTGGTAATTATTCTGAGCACTGGGCGATTTGGCTTGATGTTAATAAAAATGGCGAGTTTGAAGCGGCTGAAAAACTGTTAACGGGTCTATCTGGTCAAAATACAGTGTCAGGCAATATCGCTATTGATAACAACTTAGCAGGGTTAACTACCCGTATGCGTGTTGTAATGAAATATGGTAGTTCACCGGCTAGTGCATGTGGCAATATTGGTGATGGTGAAGCTGAAGATTATAGCGTAACTGTCGTTGCCAACGACAATGCTGCACCAGTTGCAGATGCTAACGGAGATTATAGTGCAACAGTAGGTGATACGATTAACTTTATCAGTTTAGGTTCAAAAGATACTGATGGTACGTTGGTTGATTTTTATTGGGACTTTGGTGATAACAATCAAAGCACTGATGAAAACCCAAGTTATGCTTACAATTCAGTAGGCACTTATACCGCGTCATTAACGGTAACTGATAATGATGGTGCCTCTCATACTGATACAGCAACTGTAACTATAGAAGCTGTAGACGTTAGTTTAGTCGATGCTTGTTCTACACAGTCAGCGATTACTGGTGGCCGAGTTAACGCAGGTGAAGCAGCGTGTTTAGGTAACAACGGTACGATTTGGTTGAGTTTAGCAGATGTAGCTAATCATCAAAGCGTCGCTATTTTAACAGGGCATGGCCAAGGAAACTTAGACATACTTTATAAAAATGGTGGTTGGCCAAGCAACAGTAACTACGATGCTCAATCACTAGGTAACGGAAGTACAACTCATTGTATTTCATTAGCTGCAGGTAGTGATTACTGGTCTTATTTAAAAGTTTCAGGTGGAGCTACTGGCGCAACATTATTGGTTGAATTTGATAGCCCTAGTTGTCAGTAAGTCGCTTAATTAGCATGCTTATGCCGCTTAATTAGCAAAAGCATGACATCAAAAAGGGAAGCAGTTATGCTTCCCTTTTTATATGGTTAAACGCCTTAGTAAACCGACTTTAATAAACTAACTTAATCAAATTAATTAATAACTTAGGTTAAGATGTACGTTAAGCGCTTTTTTCATTTTCTAATTGATGTTGCTGTTTGATTTCTTCTAATACATTTTGATGACTTCTTTTTTCAGAGATTTTGCGCTCTGTAAGCCAATAAAAGAATAGAGGTACAAACAATATCGCTAAAAACGTTGCTGCAATCATACCGCCCATAACACCTGTCCCAACACTATGACGTGCGCCGGCACCTGCGCCTGAACTTAACACTAGAGGAACAACCCCTAAAATAAATGCCAAAGAAGTCATAATAATAGGTCTAAATCGTAAACGTGCTGCTTCAAGCGCAGCTGCGCTGGTTGTCCAACCTTCTTGCTTTTTCATTAGGGCATATTCAACAATTAAAATTGCATTTTTACTCGCTAAACCTAATAAAGTTACTAAGCCAATTTGAAAATAAACATCGTTTGTCATGCCGGTGATCCACACGGATACTAGCGCACCAAAAATACCAAAAGGTAATGCCAATAATACCGATAATGGTAATGACCAACGTTCATAAAGCGCAGCTAAAATTAAGAATACCATAATAACGGCTAGACCAAGGGCAATAGCAGTTGACCCTGAACTACGCTTTTCCTGAAATGCAGTTCCTGTCCATTCATAACTCATGTCTGAGGGTAAAACTTCTTTAGCAATACGTTCAATCTCAGCAATTGCTTGCCCAGAGCTGTAACCGGGTGCTGCATTACCTAACAGTTTAACCGCTGATAAGTTGTTATACCTATCCAAGCTGTCTGGACCACTGCTGTAACTTATATCAGCAAAGGCCGAAATAGGAACCATCTTGCCACCATTACTTTTCACGTATATACGCGAAATATCATCTGGTTTCATTCTAAATTCAGGTTCAGCAGACATTAATACCTGCCATGTGCGACCAAACTTATTGAAATCGTTCAAATAATAAGTGCCTAAAGTCCCTGACAAGGCATTAAATGCTTGATTAATTGGTATATCCATTGCCCGTGCCTGTTCACGATCAATTTTCACCGTTAACTGAGGTGCGTCAGAGCGCCATAATGTTTGCACGCCTGCAAGTATTGGACTTTGTTGAGCAGCGCCCATCATGGCTTGCATACTTTGTTTTAACTTATCAACACCGCCATCACCTCTGTTTTGTAAATAGAACTCAAATCCGCCCGTATTTCCTAAACCAGGGATCGCTGGAGGATTAAAAGCCAACACTAGCGCTTCATTAATATTGGCAGTTTTCATGAACAACTCACCTACTAATTGCTGAGTACTTACTTCTCTTTCGTCCCAATGTTTTTGAGTAACAAAAAGAGTTGCCGCGTTATTTTTGTAACCACCACCAAGAAAGTCAAAGCCAGTAAATGAGATAACGTTTTCATTGGCAGGGTTCGACTCGATTGCCGCCACAACATCAGCAACCACTTTTTTGGTTCTTTCTAATGACGCGCCATCGGGAAGGAAAACAGCTGAGATATAAAAGCCCTGATCTTCATCAGGTACAAGAGAGCCGGGTGTCTTCATCCACATATTGGCGGTAATCACTAACATACCAATAACTAACATAAGCGCCAGTAAACCACGGCGTAAGAAAAAGCTCACACCATTAACATAGTAGCCAGTCACTTTATGGAAAAATCGGTTGAACCAGTTAAATAATATATTTTCCTTTTTATCTTCATGTTTAAGTACTAATACACAAAGCGCTGGTGTCATGGTTAATGCCACCAAGCCCGACAAGCTCACCGCAATTGAGATGGTAATAGCGAATTGACGGAATAATTCGCCCGTTAAGCCGCCCAAAAAGGCAATCGGCACAAACACAGAACACAGGACTAACACAATAGCAACAACAGGCCCGCTCACTTCTTTCATCGCTTGAATTGCGGCATCACGAACATTAGTACCTTCTTCGTGCATGATTCGTTCAACATTTTCTAAAACAACAATGGCATCATCAACAACAATACCAATCGATAACACCATACCAAATAAAGTTAGGGTGTTTATCGAGTAACCCAACATATACAAACCAGCAAAAGTACCTAATAACGATACAGGAACAGCCATGATCGGAATTAATGTTGCACGCCAGTTTTGTAAGAAAATAAATACCACCAGAAAAACCAGTAGCATAGCTTCTCCAAGGGTTTTTAATACTTCTCTAATCGACACTTTAACAAAGCGAGTGGTATCGTAAGGTAGTAAATGCGCTAAACCTGTCGGAAAGCGTGTTTTTAAGTCGGCAATGGTTGCATTAACTTCATCAGCAACATCAAGTGCATTGGCACCGGGTTGTAAGAATATCCCTAGCAATACTGCTTTTTTGCCATTAATTCGGCCATCAAAGTCGTAATCTTTAGAGCCTAGCTCTACCCGTGCAATATCTTTTAAACGTAATGTACTTCCGTCGGTATTGGCGCGAATAATAATATTTTCAAATTCTTGAGCTTCAGATAATCGACCCTGTACTTTAACGCTATAAACCAGCGATTGAGGACTAACCGACGTCGGTGTTGCTCCTATTCGACCAGCTGCATACTGGGAATTTTGTTCTCGCACTGCATTGCTAATTTCCTCAACTGTAACGCCTAGCTGACTCATAACATCAGGGCGCAACCAAATACGCATGGCATAATCTTTCGCCCCAAATATTTGTACGCTAGTCGTGCCAGGAATACGTTTAATTTTGTCGAGTACGTTCAAAGTAACATAGTTAGACGTCCACAAAGCTTCCCTACTGTCGTCTGGCGAATAAAAAGCATGTACATGTAAAAAGCTCGATGAACCTTTGGCAACAACGACACCTTGTTGGCGTGTTTGTTCAGGTAAGCGTGCTTCCACTTGTTTAACTCTATTATTAACATTCACCGATGCTTGGTCGGGATCAGTGCCAATTTCAAAGGTTACAGTAATCGTTGTTGCACCAGCACTGGTTGAGGTAGAAGACATATACATCATGCCTTCAACACCTGTAATTGCATTTTCTAAAGGCGTGGCAACTGTTTGTTCTAATACTTCAGCAGAAGCTCCCGGGTATACTGCGGTCACTTGAACAACTGGCGGCGACATTTCAGGGTATTGGGCAACAGATAAGCTGCGCATAGCGGCTAAACCAGCTAACACAATAAAAATTGAAATTACAAAAGCAAATATTGGGCGATCAATAAAGAATCGAGAAAACATAAACTAGCCCTTATTGATTATTGGTTGCGACTTGAGGGTCGTCATTAACTAAGCGCACAGGCATACCAGGAAAGAAAATGCGTGCCATGCCATCAACAATCACTTGGTCACCCACTTTTAAGCCTTCACGTATAACCCAGCCATTTTCAACCGTATCACCGTTGGTTTCTTTCACCCACTCACCTACAACTACAGGAGCAGGAAGCGCAACGGTCATGCCTTGTTCATTTTTAGTCATTACATAAACAAATTTACCCAAACCATTATCAAGCACCGCACGTTGTGGCACGACAAAAGCGTTTTCACGCACCGCACCTTCTAATACGATACGAACAAATTGTCCCGGTCTTAATGAAAAATCAGGGTTAGGCGCAATAGCTTGTAATTCACTAGTGCCTGTTTGGCTATTAATTCGAACATCGCTGAAATTAACCTCACCAATGTGTGGATGGAAAGAGCCATCAAATAATTTAATTTTAGTTTTCCAGTGACCATTCTCAGGTAAGGTGAGTAGTCCTGCGGCTGCATCTTTACGCATTTGTAGTTGTTCGCGCTCAGATAAACCAAAACGGATACGAATAGGATCAATTTGCGTTAATTGCGTTAAAAGTACCTCAGGACCCGACACATAAGTACCTTCAGAAACTAATTCACGACCAACAATGCCAGTAACAGGTGAACTCACTTTGGTATAGTTTAAGCGCAGTTGAGCTTGATCTAATTTCGCCTGCATGGATTTAACATCCGCTAAATTAATATCAACACTTGAAATGGCATTGTCTAATTCACGTTGTGAAATTGAATTTTTTTCCCGTAACGGTTTTATGCGATTAAGCTCTCTTTTAGCCTGTTCAAGTCTTACAAGCGCGGCATTAAGATCAGCTTTGCTTTGCGTCATTTCTGCGGCATAAGTTTTAGCGTCTAAACTAAAAAGTGATTGGCCAGCGACGACTTTATCACCCTCACTAAAGTTACGAGCTTGTAAAATACCAGACACTTGTGCGCGTATTTCAACTTCTTTAGCCCCTGATAAAGTAGCAGGAAGTTCAATAGAAAATGGCACTGAACGTGTATTCATTTCAACAATAGAAACTGCAGCAGGAGGCATAGCTGCTGCAGACTCTGCGCTTTTATCTCCACAGGCTGAGACTGTTGCAATAACAATCAGGCCCGTGAGTAATGACACTTTCTTTTGATAAAATGTTTTCAGACGTTCACTGAATAACAACGGGGAAATCGACATAAAAAAACCTATATAATAACAATCCAATGTAAACTAGTCGGTGCAGTTTACCTATTTTTATTGAAAAGTAAACTCATTAGTGTAATATTCAGCAATAATTCACAACTGAACAAAGATGGCTATGAACAAACCACTCACGCTGACAGAAAGAAAAAGACTCGATATTTTAATAGCAGCGCAAGATGAGTTTAAAGAGAAAGGCTTTTTAGGCGCGAGCATGGACTCGTTAGCGAAAAGAGCGCAAGTTTCTAAACGCACTGTTTATAATCATTTTCCTAGTAAAGATATTTTATTCCACAATATTGTTAAACAGTTGTGCGATTCGTTTTGTCAGGCGATCACTGTAGAGTATCAAAGCGATGAACCGCTTGATGAACAATTAATCATTGCTGCACAAAGCGAAATCGCTCTTTTAGCGTCTGAGCATTTTTGTGATTTAAATCGTATAACGCTTGCCGAATTTATCCGCTCACCTGATCTTGCTACAAGTACTTTAGAGTACCTCGGTCAACAAAAAGGTGGCTTAGAAACTTGGCTTGAAGATGCCGTAAAAGATGGCCGCCTTAACATTGAAGATACCGACTATGCTGCCCAACAATTTTTAGGATTAATTAAAGCCAATGCGTTTTGGCCTCAATTGTTAATGAATAAAGCGTTCCCTACTAAAGCTCAACAAAAGATAATTATCGAAGATACTGTGTTTATGTTTCTCGCCCGTTATGCCTGTTAATTTTTCTTCTTTAAACTAACGATCGCAATACCCGATAAAATTAAAGCCCCTGATAACACTAATTCGCTTGTTATAGACTCACCCACAAACATTATGCCGCCTATTGCGGCAATAAGTGGCACTGACAACTGCGATATAGCCGCTTGAGTTATAGTTAGTTGTTTAAGCGCCATATACCAAATGCTATAACCTACCCCTGAAGCAAGTGCACCCGATAAGAAAGCATAAAACACTCCCTGCCAAGTGTAGGTGTCAGCCAAAATGCTAACTAAAATAAACACACAAGCTAATGGAACACAACGTAGAAAATTTTCAGTAGTTAATAAAGTAGCATTACTAGTATTTTTTCCAGCTAAAGTATAAAAAGCCCAAGCACAACCAGATATCACCATTAAAATAAAACCTACCAGTGAGGGCTGAGTCGCATCTGGTAACATTAATAAAACAAAGCCTGAGAAAGAAATAATAATACCTAACCACTCACTTTTTGCTAAACGATAGCCGTTAATCACATTGGCACTGATCATGAAAAATTGCACGCTGGCAAATAAAATTAACGCGCCGCTGGCTGTTTCTAACTTTACATAGGCAAACGAAAAAAAAGCCGCATAAATAAACAACAGACCCGAAGCAAGCCAACCTTTGCTATTTTTAACACTAAAAGTTGCCTTAAGTGCTAGTGCTTTATCGGGAGCAGCTATCTTTATCACTATCCATAACGTTAACGCACCAGAGAGCATTCGAATGCCAGTAAAGCCACTCGGGTCAATACTCGACTCACCTAAAGCTAAGCGACATAACACCGAGTTGGCAGCAAAAGCAATTAACGCAAGGCACGTTAGCGTTATATGTTTTAATTGTAAGGATTTAGCAAAACTTACCTTGGCATTACTAATAATAGTATTCTCAACCTTGACTGATCTTGAGTGAATTATGTCAGCAAGTCCTTACTAAAAACAATGGCCGTCTTGTTAATCCTTCACCGCGGTATCATTTGCTGACCAATCTAAACGAATATCCCAATCATCTATTCGGTGTTCTGGCTGCAATGGTGCCACCGACTCATCAATTGTTTTATGGACATTTTTTGCTGGGCTAATATTAACATCACGGCCATGTATAAAACTCTGACTGCGCACAATTTGAGTGTACGCCTTATTCATTTTAAGCGCGCGCTGCCTTGAAGGTGTTATCAGTTGATTAACATCAGCACTGCTAACCTTTGCCTTATTAACAGAGCCATCTTCATGATACCACTTACGAGACATTTCATCATTTTCACGAAACTCATTACCGCCGCCATTCACTTGCAAGTACTGTAATATTTCACCTTCTTGCTGTCCTATGGATGGCGCATCCTTCATCCCTTTTAAGTTGATGTAGCCCCAACCCGCTCTGCCAGTAACTTTACGAGGAAAAGCAAAGGTTTGATCAATAGTCGTGCCGATTGCTGAGTGACAGCCCATACAAAAGAAGGTTTCTTCATACGATTGTGCTCTTAGTTCACCCTGTTCATCTTCAATATAGCCTTGAATCAGCCAGCCAAATTTATTATTAAATCCTTTATCTTTAACTCGTACGTAGTTGGGTAATTGTTCATCTAATTTTTCTTTGCGCTCTCTACGATAAGCGCTATCGATTGCTGAATCGTTTAGTACTTGAGTTTTTGTCATATAGCGTAGCTCTTTCATGCGCTGTGGTACGTAGGTTTGTCCGTCGTCATCAATACCAACGTAACGCACCGAGTGCATAATTTCTGTGCCCGCAGGATATTGTTGTCGAGGTATTTCAATATTAGCTGCATCGCCAACAAAATACTCTCGTGCCATTAGTATTTCAATACTCGGCGATAACTGACCATCTTGATTAAGATCACTTTGTACTGTTTCTTCATTGGCAGGAAAAATATCAATGTCGCTTAACTGTTTAATGCTCATTTCTACGAGCGACAAATTAATTAAATAAACATGCTCGTTATATTGCCCATTCAGCTGCCTAAATTTAGGCGCTAGGCGAATTAATACATCATCTGTTGCACCGTTTGTCGGCCAAAAGGTGCCGGGGAAAGGTTTATAATTAAATGCCACCCACGCACTACCGTCTTTGGCGATCCCCTTATCGTTAAATGCTTCACTGGCTAATTGATAATCTTTTAAATCAGGAATAAAGCCTTGCCAATTTTTATTCCTTAAACGGTTAGGCAACGCGCTATAATTATCTTGGTCAATATATTGCGTAATTTGCTCATCGGTTATTTGGTCGATCCAAGGCTGACGATTAACAAAAAGGTTTTTCCAACTGTTAACTTCTCCTTCCTCAGAAAAGTTATAAAGCCCCTGATTAACGCCATCATTACGTAAATTGTTACGATATGAATGTTTAGTTTTATCGTACGATTGATGACAGGTATAGCAAGGGTTATTGTTACCTTCAGTTTTGGTATAACATTGTGCAGGAATTGGCGCTTCTTCATTAATGCTGCCATTTGCTGTTGGCGTAATAATTTGGCTAACATCAATTTGTGGTAATAAACTTGCGCTGGACTGTTTCGTTGGCTTTTCGGCATTAGAGTGTCCTGAAACACTAATAAAACTGACAAAAGCTAATACGCTAAACACTAAAATGTAATTTTTCATAACGTCTGTAATGATCTTTTAGATCTCATTGATAATTATCTTCAATAAGTATACGAGGCGATTATTACAGTTATTTGAATTGGAATAGAAGAAGGGAGCACCATTCGCTATCGTTCAACTTTATGAACAAAATGCGAATGGTGGATTTACTAGCAATCCCACTAACTATGTGATCATTGCTACTGATTAAAATAACGCAGTGGTTGATTCTTCTTCCTGCGTATAAAGTCGATCACCTATTTAATGAAATTGGTATAACTTGTACTAGCTGCGAATTTGTCCTTGGCCAACAACGCAGTATTTAAATATGGTCAGCTGCTCTAGGCCAACAGGCCCTCGAGCATGAATTTTACCGGTTGCAATACCAATTTCTGCTCCCATACCAAACTCTCCACCGTCAGCAAATTGTGTAGAAGCATTGTGCATTACAATGGCAGAATCAATTGTTCGCATAAAGATTTCAGCAGTATCATTATTTTCAGTAATAATAGCATCAGTATGCTTTGACGAATGAAGGTCAATAAAATTCAGTGCCTCTTCAAGATCATCAACTATTTTCACCGATATAATGGCATCAAGATATTCGGTTCCCCAATCAGCATCGTTCGCGGCAACAATTCTGTTATCACATGCCACAGCGGCTGAATCACCGCGTACTTCACAATTTTCAAGTGTATCCACTAATTGCGGTAAAAACTCTGTCGCAATATTCTTATTAATCACTAAGCTCTCAGTCGCACCACAAACACCTGTTCTGCGTAACTTCGCATTTTTTATTACTGCTAAGGCTTTAGATAAATCTGCTTCTTTATCTACATAGATATGGTTATTGCCATCAAGATGAAGCAAAGTTGGCACGCTCGCTTCGTTTCTGACAAGTTCCACTAACCCGCGTCCACCACGAGGAATAACCAAATCAACATAATCAGCACAGCGCAATAACGCCTTCACTGCAGAGCGATCTTCGGTATCAACTAATTGAATACATGCCTCAGGCAAATTAGCAGCACGCAGACCTGTCGCCATACATTCCACAATAATTCGAGTGGAGTTTAAACTTTCTGAGCCACCTCTTAAAATAACGGTATTTCCCGATTTTAAACATAAAGCACCGGCATCAGCACCAACATTAGGACGCGATTCGTAAATCATTCCAATAACGCCAATAGGCGTTGAAACTCGATTTATTGTCAATCCATTTGGTCGATCAAATGTTGCCAATTTGCGTCCGACAGGATCGGGGAGTTTAGCTATATCTTCTAAAGCAACTGCAATATCTTCAATTCTTTCTTTAGTTAGTTTTAAACGATCAACAAATGACTCAGCTTTTCCTGCTTGTTTAACGCTTAAAACATCTAACGCATTAGCATCAAGTAATGCAGCTGTTTTCTCGCGCAGTGCCTCAGCGGCCACCATTAGTGCTTGGTTTTTTTGTTCAGTTGTTGCACTAGCAAGAGCTTTTGCTGCAGCTTTAGCTTGTTTACCAAGTTGTTCAATCATACTTTGTGTGTCGATATTAGACATAAATAGGTTCCTATTTTCTGGTTAACTTTACCCTAAACTTTTGGAGAATTAACTTTACGCTTCATTTAAAATTTCAATTTACGAGCGATAGTAAAAGTTAAAAAACAATATGAAAAGTGCTGTTTAGAGTGCTTTTAGTATCCACATAACTGAATACTATAGTGACTATTAATTTAATAAATAGTATTTGCACATAAATTACGGCATTACTCGCATGCGATCATGTAATGGTTATGCAGGGAGGTGCTTGTATTAGAGAAGAATTATTAACCGTGATTCCGTAAGCGATAGAGGCTGTTTGGCGAGTATTAAATGAATCTCTCACTGTTTTACAACCAATCATAAGTAACGACATAGAACTCCTAATGTTTTTCTTGTTTATTTCAGATCAAATGCAGGTTATCTGCATATAAAATTGCGGTTTTTAAGGCCTTAAAGCAGCATTCCTAAGGTAAGCAACTATAGGCCAATTTGAAAAAACAGCCTACATAGTATATGATTTGTACACTCATTTGTCGATTCTTGTCAAATTCGAACGTTTTCTATAAAGCGTTTAAGTAATTTTATTTCAATTTAGTAATTTAATTTCATTAATCAAAACACGGAGTAATTTTGTCCTCAATAGAACAAACCAAAACAGAAAACCCTTCACAAAAAAAACCACGCATCGTCATAAAAGTTGGCTCTAGCTTACTAGCAAACGATCAAAACTTAACCCCTCGATTTGCCTTCATGCATGGCTTACTCAGCGATATATCTGCACTTCGAGATCAAGGTTACGAAGTCGTACTCACATCCTCTGGCTCTGTCGCACTAGGGCTAAACACAGTTGGCTGTACTGTTGAAAACGCTAGCGTACAAGATAAGCAAGCCGCAGCGGCATGTGGGCAACCCATTTTAATGCATGCCTATAAACAAGTCGCTTTAGAATATGGCTTTGATATTGCTCAGGTATTAATAACGCTTGATGATCTAGAAAACAGACGCCGTTTTCTCAACACTAAAAACACAATTCACCACTTAATTAAGCAAGGTGTAATGCCTGTAGTTAACGAGAACGATACGGTAACTACCGAAGAAATTCGTGTTGGTGACAATGACCGACTCGGCGCAAAAGTTGCCCAAATGATTGGCGCTGATTATCTCTTTATTTTAACTTGTATCGACGGCGTTTATGATCGTGACCCTTCTGAAGAAGGTGCTGTTTTTGTTGAATCGATTGAAGATGTCAGCAGCTACATGGAAGCTGCAAGTGGCACCAGCTCATTAGGTACCGGCGGTATGCTAACTAAATTACAAGCAGCTAATATGGCGCAAAATGCCGGCTGTACGACCATTATCGCACGAGGAGAAATGGACGCACCGGTAAGTGGCATTCTTCATGGTGATCGTAAACACACTAAGTGTATTGCCCATTCATCACCGTCTTCTGCTTGGAATATTTGGTTAACGGATAGATTACAAATGGCAGGAAGCTTAGTCATTAAGCAATCTGTCGCTGATTCGCTTTACGATGGTGATGATGGTATTTCATGTCACGATGTTATTTCAATGCACGGCGCATTCGAACGTGCAGATGTTCTACATATTTATGATGAAAATGGTGTAGAGGTCGCTCGTGGACTGTGTAATTTTTCATCTGATGAAACAGCAATTATTTCAAGCCGTCCAGATGAAAGCGTTAAAAACATCCTAGGCTATGTTGCGTCACAAAGTTTAGTCAACAGTAATAACTTGGTCGTCTTAGGTGAACAGCACCTTTCATGGGATGAGCCTGTAACTAGCGAATAGCCTAGTACAAGAGCCTTTGTTGCATAATGGGTTAATTAACACCTACGTATGCAACAAGGCTTTATTTATTACTAATTTGCGTTATTTCAACTTGGTTTTTAAACACAATCATTAATTTAAATCTTTATCTTTCCAAAACTTAGTGCCTTTTACTGTCGCTTGAAGCGCTAAGCCGCTTTCGTTAAATGTATAAACGCTAACCCCCCCGTAATAAGCTTCACCTTGAACCGATCCACCTTTTTCACCTGCTTTAGCTGCTGCGTCAGCATTCGCACCAAATGTCCAACCGGACTCAACAAAGTGATCCATGGCTTCTTTCGTATGGAATACCATAACAATTCGATAATCTTTTACACCAAGACCAAGGCCAAGACCACCTTCTGCCATATTCATATAAGTATACTTGTTATTACTCATATCTTTGACAACACCATAACCTGTACCTGCAGCCATAATAATTAAATTAACGTTAGCATTGGAAAATACGGCATAACCAGGAGCAGCATTAATCTGATTTCGGGCTTTAGGTTTCTTTTTATATAATTGTGTTAATACAGAGTTTTTCATTTTCAAAATTTCTTGCTGCTTTTCAGCTTTAGAGCCTTCACCCATTGAGGCACAAGCAACTAACGAAATGCTAAAGGCTAAACAAAATATTTTTTTAATCGATACCATCATTTCTTCCTTTTAATTATTAATCTATAACAGTTTAGAGCAAAATTTATACTTTTTATAAACACCTAACTATTTATTATGCTGGTTATCTGCTTAGTAGCATTTGAGTTCACTAGACGTTCTAATTATTAAATAACACAATAGTTGGTTACTTTAACCAGTAGATATGATCACATAGTTAGTGATATTAGTATAGTCACATTACCTAACCAAAATAATTTTAGTTAAGC
>NZ_BAAJLX010000022.1:0-33681 GCF_057543495.1 Colwellia sp. SU-HH01217
CACAAAATTCCAAATCACTTAATATAAAAATAAAAGAAATTAGATTTAAAGAGTAAAGTTAAATGAGCCTGTAACGGATTCTGTGTAACTGCCCGTTTTACATTTTAAATATGCTTGCTGAGTCGTTCCTCAAATTCAATGATAAAACGACTCATTGCATTTCGCCAGTCTCGAATTGGCATCGTCCATTTTTTCGATGCCTCTTTTATTGCCAAATAAATCATTTTTCTCGCAGAGTCGTCATTTGGAAATATCTTACGCTTTTTAATCGCTCGGCGAATAACGCTGTTGAGTGACTCAATGGCATTCGTTGTATAAATGGCTTTTCGTATTGCCTCCGGATAATTAAATAACGTGTTTAAATTGTCCCAATTCGCACGCCATGACTTTGCTATTTGAGGATATTGATTGTCCCATTTCTCTGCAAATCGCTCCAACTCCAGCAACGCCTCCTCTTCTGTCGACGAGCGGTAAATCAGCTTCAAATCAGCCGTCACGGCTTTATAATCTTTCCATGAGACATATTTCAATGAGTTGCGAACCATATGCACTATACACAATTGAACATGAGTTTGCGGGTAAGCAGTATTAATTGCATCAGGAAATCCCTTCAGGCCATCTACGCACGCGATTAAGATATCTTCAACGCCCCGTTGGCTTAATTCGGTGAGCACGCTCAACCAAAACTTAGCCCCTTCATTTTCTGAAATCCACATGCCAAGCAATTCTTTATGGCCGTCAATATTAATACCTAAAGCAAGGTAAATAGACTTTTTGATAACGCGCTTATCTTGGCGTATTTTTACAACCAGGCAATCCAAATAAACAATAGGATAAATCGCATCCAGGGGGCGAGATTGCCATTCAGTGACCTGCTCCATAACAGCACTGGTAACACGTGACACCAATGTGGGAGAGATATCAGCGCCATACCACTCATGAAAAGCATTCACGATATCGCGTGTGCTCATTCCTTGGGCATACAGCCATAAAATTTTATCATCCATTGAGGTGAATCGAGATTGATGCTTTTTAACAAGCTGCGGCTCAAAAGAGCCTTCACGGTCGCGGGGCGTATCAAGCTCAAACTCACCGTCTTCTGTCTTGATACGCTTACTTGTTTTACCGTTTCGGCTATTACTGCTCGTGGATTTACTGTGTTTTTGATAGCCTAAATGTTCATCCATTTCTGCATTAAGTGCGGCTTCAACGGTTATCTTTTTTAACATCTGACTAAATTGATTTAAATCGTCAGGTGTTTTAATGCTTTTAGCTGCTTCTTTTGCAAACGCTTCAAGTTCTTCTTTATTCATGTTCATCGCCTAATCCTTAAACTCTTGATAGAGTAAATTATGATAGGCATTTACACAAAATTAGTTACATCCTCAGTGTTAAATTAGCGAACACTAGTCAATATTAGTGTTCGCCTTATTGTTACTTTTTCTGATTCTTCTCTAGTTGAGCAATTAACTTCTCATTATTGGCAATTGTACTTTCATGCATATTAATAGCTTTAGCATGATTCTTAGCTTGCTCTTCCAATTCAGTTGTCAGCTTACTATTAATGGTGATTTGTTTAGATGAATTATCTTTTTCTTCAGAAAGCTTCGTATTAACAGCAGAGAGTTCGCTTCTGATAGATTCAATTTCAGACTGAAGCTTACTATTGGCCTTAGATAAATCATCAAGTTGTTTAGTTGCTTTATCTTGCTGTGATTGAAGGTTCTTAATTAAATCTTTATTGCCATCAATTTTAGAATCTTTACCAGCAATATCTTTATTAAGGTTAGCAATGTTTGAATTCAATTCTTTGTTATCTGAAACCAATTGATCGTTTTGGGCCTTAATATCATTAACACGTTCAAGATTGTTTTCTGATTTAAGTTCAGCCTTAGCTAAATTGGTGCGAATTGATTCATTTTGTGTGGTTAGCTTCTTGTTTTCGTCAAGAGCTGCGGCTAGTTGTTGACGGAGTTCTTCAACAATTACTTCATTAGCCTTCTGTTCTTTAGCTAAGTCAGCTTCAAATCCTTTTTTTGTATCAGCTAATTCAGTTTTAAGTTCAGTTATTTGCTTTTCTTGCTGCTCAACAACTGCTTCCTGTTTATAAAATCTATCTTCAGATTTTTTTAGGTCGGCAATAGCGTGATCACATTGTTCGTCAGCAGTTTGGGCTAGATCTTTATAGCGCTGCTCAGCTTCAACGCCAAATCGAGTAATCTCTTCCATGAATGATTTTGTAAATGATGGAGAAAATCCCAATCGGTCATAGAGGGATTGCTGGTTAGCATCAACTTCTTGCTTCCAATTTTTGAAGTATGTATGAATCGTAGATGTGCTACTTACATCCGGCATTTCAGCTAATACAATACGAACACTAAGCTTCTCACCTTTACTATAAAGATCATTGCAAATGTCATTAACTCTTTCTTGCATTGGTTTGCTTGTAGCTGCCTGATTCATCTTAAATTCTCCATTAATACATCTGATTAGTATTATAGTATATTTTCAAGATAAAACAAACGAACAGTAAAATAGAACGAACAGTGTTCGATTGTTCGATTTATTTTTTAATACATGGAGAAATGTTAATTAATTTTGATAAAGCATCATGAGAACCAGATAAATCAATGGAATATGAAGCTGTACTCATTTTGGTAACTTGATATCTGATTTTTAAAGTTTTCCCATTTACCAATTTATCATCAAAACCACAGATATTTTGCTCATTTATGTCTGTATTCTTTCCTACAAGTAATCCGATAGTTTCTGGCTCCCATACGTAAGACGGATATTTAAAATATTTTTGATAGGTATCACTGAATTTCTTATTCATATTAAATGTTTCAGTTTTATCTACCCTTAAATCAACTGACCCATAAGCTTCAAAAAATCCATGATCTTTTTTTGTTAAAAATAGCCAAATAGAATTATCTGGAGTATCAAGGACTTTTATTTCAAGTCTATGGTTTTTATCTTCATAAAAAACTATCTCATGTTTCTCGTCAGTAAATTCATCAATGCTTTCATGATAAGACCAATTGGCCAATGCTTGCGTTGAAAGAAAGAATAATGGGAGTATGAATTTCATATATTTTACCTTTTTAGTTTAGTGTATACAAATGTACACACAAAGTAAATTTAAAATTTTATATGCTCAACAATATTTACCTGCTATTGTATATATGTATTAGCTTGTAAAGGATAATAATAATGCCATATACAATTGAAGATTATGAAGCCGATGCGGAAAAGCTTTTAAAAAATAGGCTTGCTGAATTAAAAGAAAGAGGCTTTGGAACCCCGGTTGAACCAATTTTTAATGAAGGTTCTCCATTTGATCCTTTATATGCAGCTAAATGGTCAGCATTAACAAGAAAACTTAAAGCAGGTTTTCTTATTGGTGAACTCATAACATTTGCGAATGATTATGAATTGGATATGACACCAACATTGGCCATGAGAATTTGTAAAGGCTGGGTTGGTCGTAGTGTATCTAATAGAGAGTTAATTAAAATATTTGGATCTGAAAATAGAGACGCATCCGAGAAAAGTGCAGATTGGCCACGGCTGGATGAGTTGATTGATATTGATAAAGCAAGAATAATGAATGAGTATGATAAGTGCAGTTTTTTATGCAAAGAAGCTAAAGAGCGAGTTTGGAAGAAAATATCAAAGAAATAATATTTGTACCAATATGAACAAAACAAGCTATTAGATATATGTATTAGCTTGTTTTGTTATTCTAATATGGAAATATAAGGTTATGGGTTTAAAATTAGACCAGACATATACAGTCAAATGTCATGACATAATTATCTCTAAATATGGCATAAGAGATGATCAATTATTAATTAAAATTCATACTCATGAAGAGTTGATGATTCATAATGTAAGGTCACAAGAAATAGTAAAGTTGTCAGATGTTCAATCAAGAGGGTTAATATCGGCCCTTAAGAAAGAAGATTTTAAGTTATTCATTAATGAGCTACAAAAAAGATTAAATGATGGTACTTATGAGCAGAAAAAAGATGATGAGATAAAAGAGTTTATTGCAGAGAGTTATAGGCTAGAGCAAATAAAATACTCTCAACCCAATAGTGATAATCATGAAGTTAAAGATCACTCAAACTCATATACTGGATTAACTGATATGGCTATACCTAATACTGAGTTTTGGAATAGGTGATTTAATTCTCTGATTCATCTTGAGCATTTAGTTGTTCCCAAAAAACTTTCCCATCAACTAAGTCATCCTCATCAATATTTTCAAAGCGAGATTTAACTAATTCCATTTTTTGCTTTTCTGTTAGATTTTCTTGTTCTGTCATAAGTTTGACTCCAAATTAATTTGGCTTTTTATAAACGATAATGGTTTTCTAGTGTCTATATTAAATTCTTTCGCTTTATTATGAATTTTATCTCTGGCCTTTAACCACCTAATCATTGTTGCTCTACTGCATTGTAATTCTTTGGCTAAAGCACTTTTGTTTAGATTGTCATTTAATGAGCGAATAATATAATTTTCATGTTCATCTAGTTTGCTCTTAATAAGCAATCCTTCGGGCCTACCATTAGATAATCCTGCATCTTTTCTTCGTACTATTGCAGCTTTAGCGCGTTCAGACCTTTTTACTGCTTCTTGTCTAGCAACGTAACTTCCAGCAACAGTAGTAAATAATACTTCTGCGTTTTCTGCATTTTCTGGTGTTATGCATTGATCAGAGTAAGTTAAATGTAATTCTGCTTGTTTGGCATCTGTTATTTCGTGGATCAGGCCAATAATTGAGAAAGGCTTATTTCTACCTAATCTGCTTATCTCGGTGCAGATAATTTTATCACCTGGCTCTAATTTAGATATTAGATTGGATATTTCTCTTGTAGCTGCTTCCGTTCTACTACCACTAACATGCTCTTCTACCCAATGGTTAATAATTAGACCGTTGTCAGTGGCATAGTTAGATATAGAATTCTCTTGGGTTGAAGAATCCTGTTTGTACTTGTCACTAATGCGAATATAAGCGTAAATTTGAGCCAAAATAACACCTGTATCATCTAGGGTTAATGTTTGTTGTTAAACGATACACTTGTTGTGGTGATCGGTCAATTTTAATGTGTTGCATGTAGGGTTCACTCTAGATGGTTAAAGTAGATATATTTTTATAAATTGATAAGCGATAGGAGCAATCAAAGTAAATGCTAATAATAAAAATATTACTCTTACCAAATATGCTGCAAACTTACGGCCTTTACTATAATTTTTATCCATTAGTAACCTCATACATATCTACACAATAGTTATATATATCTCGATCTATTTTTGTGGGAATTTCTTTTCGTGCGTACATGTATATAGCTTTGCGGCACATTTCTTTAAAATCTAAAAGGTTCCCATGAAACTTAGAAGGGAAAGTATTCAGAAACATATCTGAACCTGAATAATCAAGAAATCTAAGGTATGTAAGCATTAATGCTGCATCACTATTTAATGAATATTCTTTTTTTTCTTTTTTGTATATTGCCAATAAATATTTTGAGTAAGTATTGGATTGTTGCGTCCTAGCACCGTATTTCTCCATGACCATTTCCAATGAAAGTTCACCAAAGAATTGTTTTAGGAATGAAATCATAATTTGCCTTTTTGATTTAAGTGTATACCTTTGTGTGTACAAAATCAATTTTAAACGTTACTATTAATGTGAAATCTCACTTTTCACAAAAATTCACAAGAACTAACTGTTTGTATTTACCTTTGTGTGTACAGTGATAGGTGGTGATACCTTTGTGTATTGAACTCAATAATAAAAATAATAAAGAGAAAGAAAATGAAAAAAATAATTTTGGCTGCTGCTGCAATGGCACTTTTAGCTGGGTGCTCTACAACACCTAGAACTCAACAGGAATATCAAACAGAAATAAATGTTGAACATGACAAATTTAAAGGACTTACCACAGTTTTAACACCAGAGTATTTAATAAGGACAGGTTTTACAGATCGCAATCCAGTAAATGTTAGGTTTAGAGCATTTATAAAAAATGGTTACGTATCAGAATCTCAACTGTACATAAGAAAAGTTGATATGGATTGGCGGTTTTATGATTCCGCTTATGGTGAAGACGGATACAAATTTGGTTTTACAAAAATAGGCAGAGAAGTAGTTAATCAAGGTGTGGTATTAACGCAAGAGACGTTTGGCTTAGATGTGCCAATGGATTATTTAGAAAAAATGAGTAAAAAAGACTGGAAAATAAAAGTCTCTGGGGAAAAAGGAGAAGGTGTATTTACATTACCAGCAGAACTATCAAAAGCTTTCTATAACAAAATGAAAGAAGTTAAATAAACCTTTTACTTATTAGGTTTTTTGTATATTATGTGAATACACATGTATGTACAAAATGGATAATAATAAATGGCTAAAATAGCATGTTTCGCCAATAGCAAAGGTGGTGTAGGTAAAACTACAAGTTGTCTGGCTGTTGGCACCTGTCTAGCAGATTTAGGTTATAAGACCCTTCTTATAGATTTGGATCACCAAGGCAATTTAAGTGACGATGTTGGTCGTGGTGATGAAGACTACACTATTACTGACTTATTCGAAGATCCTAAATTTGATATCAATAAATTAATCTACCCTGCATTAAACAAAGAAAATGAAATAGCTAACCTGGATGTTATCCCGGCTGATATTACATTGGCTACTGAAGCACGAGCTGCTGAACGTTACCGACATAGACTACAGATTTTGTCCGATGGGCTGAAGCCCATTAAGTCTCTATATGATTTCATTCTTATAGACCTTCGCCCTGCAATTGACCTAAGTATCGAAAATGCACTTCTTATTACCGATGTTGTAATTGTTCCCGTTGATATGGATAGAAGGGCCACAAAAGGCATATCTGATTTATTCGAAGTTATCGCGGAAATTAAACGCGATGATAAATTCGATTACATGCTGGTTAAAACTAAGATTGATGCTCGTAACAAAATCATGTTGAAAGCAACAGAAGATAGAATTGCTGATATGAACTTAACAGTTAGTAAAACAGTGATCCGCACTAGCGAAGATTTCAAAAAAGCTACTGAAGAAAAAATGCCTATTTGTTATTACGCAAAAAATTCTAAATCACATCAGGACTACATGAGTTTAACCAATGAAATTTTGGATCATATGAGCATTCCCGGTGAAAGATATAACGTAGAGGTAATCTAACTATGGCTAGAAAAGATAGAGTAGATAGAAAACATACTGGTGTAACAACTGTTGAAGAAAACAAAAACGTTACTACCGGGAAGCGTTTACCGTTACGAATGACCCAACATGAACTCGATGAGCTGGATATTTTAACTGAGAAGGTTCAAGAGTTGATGCCACGAAAAAAAGTTAGTCGTAGTCGTGTTATGAGAGCTTGTGTACATATTCAAGATAGTGCTACTTTGAAAAAAATAGTTAAATCAATTTCAGAGAACACTTAAATAAAGGTATTCGGTTTCTTTGTGTGTTTACAGTTGTACGTACAAATAATACTTGATCGTATTTTTTTATTTTTCATCTCTTGAAATATAATTAATGCATGTTAAGTTGAAATTGTACGCTATTTCGCGTACACTAAAGGGGTGGTATGAGTTTTAAAGCTACAAAGAAGAAAGTATTGGATTGTTTAAAGGGCGGTTTGATACAGCATGAAGATAGAGAAGATATTGATGTAAAAAATTTATTGGAGATAGGGCAGGTAACAACAGTCGATGTATCCAATATCATTGGAAGAAGCAGTGGGAACGAATATTCTCATAGCCCACATCATTTAGATTCGAGTATTGATGTTCACATCATAAAAACTAGGCATTCAGGTAAGAATTGGTACGTAAAGTGGTATTTTGTAGATCCTGATACTGTTTTCATCAGCGTACATAATTAATAGGTGAAATATGAAAATTTTAAAAGTTGGAAATAAGTCGAAGGCAATTTGCCAAGATTGTAAGTCGCTTGTAGGCACGACTTTTAAGCTTCGTAATGTTCCATTTTCAGATGGTAGTGGGATAGTAAAAAACATTCTCGCTGGTGTTTGTGATGAATGTGACAGAGTTGTAGCTATTCCTCACCAGTCAACACCTGCTATTAAGAAGGCACATGAGGCTAAACGTAAACCTATAGAAGTGCGCTTGCCTGCTCATATGATTGATATTCTAAACTTAGCAACAAGTGAAATTGGTGCTGAAACAGACTTTGTGCCTAGCTTGGTTAAATATTACATTCATGCATTATCAATGAATGAAAAGTCTGCATCTAAAATTGCAAATTATCTGAATACTGAGCTTGCTTCAGGTAAATCGGAAAAGCGCTTATCACTTAAGGGTAGAAAAATTTCAGATGAACTGGATTTGCTAAAATCAGTGTCGCATATTGATAACACGACAGATGTGCTGAAAAGCGTTATCTTAAAAATCAATGAAGACCTCCTTGTGAAGAAGAGCGCTAAGCCAATTAAGCAATTACAGGGAATAATGGCAGCAGTCGCCTAATGAAATCCATATTCTCATCAAAACAGGTGTGTTTTTGATGAGAATACCCCCTCTATTCTCATCATTTTTATAGTTTCGGTAAACCTTAAACGGCATTGCCAGTAATCCACCTACTCCAATTTTCCAGCCAATAAGCCTCGCGGTCCACTCAGCCATTAGAAGAATGTTATCTTTATTGGTAAACCATTTTTTTGTGTTCTGTAATGTTAACTTTGTCATATCAGTTCCTTTATTAAATTGTTCTTAGTAATACAAACAGGAATACCTGAGCGAACCGCCAAGAGGTGATATGACTATTTATGTACATTGCACACAAAAAAATATTTTTTGAAAGCAGGGCTTTGTTTTAGGCGTTTTAAGTAAATACAAATGTAGGTACACAATAAAGTAAACGCACCAATAGAATATGATCGCGTGATAGCGCGACTGATTTAAATATTTAGAGTATTGATGCCTGGAGTTATTAAGTTATACTGTTGTTATGTACAGTTTGTTTAGTTGTTAGATAAGCAACCCGATCATCATAAATGGATTAAAAAATGAGCGACTTGAAAGATAAAGTTTATATAGATAATGATATTTGGTTAAAGGTTATTGATCGAGTTGCTCCTTGGTTCAATGATAGGGATGATGCGATCAACTGGTTTTTTTATCAGAACCTTTCTTATTTTGGTGGTGCTACGGCTGAAGAAGTTATGACAGCTAGAAGAGAAAGGGGATATAGGGCTTTATTGGAATATATAGAATTAAAGGAAGAAGGCAAGCTTTGATATTTCCCTCTCCCTTTATAATTTACCTATTAGAAAATCAGTTAATCCATATGAGAAAGTTTATCCATTATTGCCTCTCTATCAGCTAACCCATATGTTTTCATTACTTGAGCCTCTGTATCATTTATCATGGCAGCAACTATTGAATACTCTCCAGGAAATTCATCTAGATGATTCATGGCACATAGATGTCTATTTGCATGAATATTGATTCCGTTAGAATGACTCTCTGGGGTTAATATATTTAATGTGATTTTTGTTTCTTTTTTAAATTTTGGTGCAATTGAAATTTTACTTTTGATGAAGCTTTGTCTTTCTAAGGCTGCGAATATTGAACTTTCTTGTTGAGAGTGGGATATTATTTGAGTGAAAGACATTTTATCATAAGCTCTAGGTTGAGAAACCCATGGAAATAGAGCTGTGACATCTTTAACGTCAAAACTAGAATATGCTTTAATTTCTTCTTCAAGTTTTTCCATGCATATATTTATAGTTTTTGAGCTATCCTCTTCTTTAACTTGTTCAATTATATCAGGTTGTAGCTCTAATACGGCTTTTTTTATAATTGCAGGATCTACTTTTTTTAAAGCTCTATCCAATTGTTTTTTTGTTAGGTTTTTAATAGGAATATCAGGTGTTTTTGCTGAAGATAATGCTATAGCTTTTTTTAAAAAATTAATATCATCAGGTGTTTTAGAATCTAATTTTTCATTTAGATTAGCTATAAAGTATTTAAGTATAGATGATTCAAAAATGCATTTTCCTTTACTTTCAATGAGTATTTTTTTCTGGGCAATAAGATCATCTAGATAGTAATTAGCATGATGTTCCATGAATTCATTAATATAAACCTCTCTTATTTTTAAAAATTGATTGATTGTAGGAGAGAAAGATTCTTTAAGAATAACTCTAATAGGTTTAGTGTTTAACGCTTTAGAGTTTTTTATGTATCTAACCCCTTGACTGTGATCAAGTAAGTTTGGGCCAGACAAAGGAATGTCTATTTCATATCTGTTTTTTAAAGATTTTGAAAAAGAAGGCAAAGAATGAATATTGTCTTCTTTTGATTCGAAAAAATTTAATGTTGCCCAATTTGAAACACGCGGACAAACTAAAAATGATGTTTCAAGTATCATTGCAGTCATAGCTTGCTCATATGCATTAGTAATGAATGTAGAAGATTTCATTAGAAGTCTTTCTCTGTATGAATCTTGTACACTGTTCGATCTTGATTTTTTAAGGAAAAACAATCCCTCCAGATAATTTGATTCTGAGCGTTCAATAAGGTTTTTATTCATATCAGCAAATAACTGTCTTCTTTCCCCTAGCTCCATTTTTAGAATTTTTTTTACGTTTAATTTGCGCCCCACAGTTTCTTTGGCAACATTGGCTTTTAATTCTCTTATCTCGCTTGACCATACAGGTATTTCTATTTGTAAGTAATCAAGCTCAGCAAAATATTCTTCGGTACATCTATCTCCTTTGTTACCTGCCAGTCGTAAGAATCCTCTGGATGAAGTAGTGGCTTTAATTAAGTGCAATAAACTATCAAATACAACATATCCAATTCCAGCAGTGCGGATAACCCACAACTTCATTCTTTCAAGCAATTTAGAGTCAGTGAGATGAGATAAAGAAACATCTTTTTGTGCTATTTTTTCTACGGATACGCAATAATGACAAAATGCTTTTAACTGAGAATTAAATCTTTGAAGATTAGAATTTCTGCCATTATTTCCAGGGGTCCATCTACCTTCTTTTCCTTTGGAATTTAGCTCTCTTATTGTGGAGTCGCCAAAAGTATATTTATTGCCTGTCTCTAAAGGATATTTAATTTCAGGCTTTTCTCCGTAGATTTTATAGTTACTGTATTGTTGGTAAAATTGATAAAACTCAGGATTTAAGTTTTTTACTACATAAAAATTTTTTTTATTTTTTGTTTTTTTATTGCTGCTATTTGCACCTTCTTTATTAGTAAGATTTTGAGATTTTTCTATTAATATATCTATAGGTAAATTCAATACTTTTTCTATGCTTCTGAGTCTAGCACCTGGTACTTTTGTTGTAGGGTTACGTTCACCAGTAAACCATTTTTTTATAACGGATACTGAATTGTTTCGTTGAATTCTGTTATCAATATTATCAATATTCCATGAATTAGGATCTAACTGATAAGCTTCTCTGACAATAAGTGAACATATGTCTGTTATCGTTGTGATACCTTCTTTTATATTGGTTCTATTTGTCTTTGGAATAGTTCCAAGATATATATCACATTCAAATTTTAATTTGGCTGCTTTAAGAAGTAATTCCGAAACAGAAAGGTTATCGTAATCAATATCAGTTATTTCAATATAGTACTCAGATAATCGTCTAACTTTAGAAAGAGGTCCTCTGGTATCAGAATTCCCTTTTTTTGTTATAGCATCTTTGTACTTTTTAAGTGTATCTTCTACGTTGACCGTTAGATCATCTTTTAGCGTGTAATCAGAAGTAAGCTCGTACTTCATCAAGTTATTTAATGCAGTTCTTAAGTGGGTATAATGAGATTTATCTCTTGCTTCTACTGAGTTTTCAATTTTGTTTTTTATATTCTCAAGAAATTTTCCAACACTCATAATTTAGCCGCCCACAAAAAGTAATTACTATATATTATAGTATAGTAGTATGTTTTTTTAAAGTATTCACTTTATTAGTATTTGTTAATATTTAACTTGTTGTTAGTAATAGGTTTTTATTTGTAGTAAGTTTTTTAAATGACTATAAAAACAAGGAAAAAAAATTGACAAAATAATATATTTGCTACTTTTACTACGTTTTATTTTGGTTTTTGTTTGTGTAGTAAGTTTTGTTTATTTATTCTATATTTTTCAGTGGTTTATTTTTCTTTTGAATTGTGTGTGAGCATTATCAAGGGCAAGCATAAATAAGGATCGTTGTAATTTGCATGGTTTTTATACTAGTTCGTTAATATAACGTAGTAAAAAATATTTTTGTATAAAAACAAAGTGTTATGGTGTTTTATTAGAGGTTTAGTATATTTTATTTTTTGATTTTCTTTGTTTTTTACAACGTTTTTACCGTCATATTTTACTTGCCACTTTAAATTTTACTGATATATAAATTAGAAAAAATCTAATTGATAGTTTATAAATTAAATTTAATTATTAGTGTGCTCATTTGTATGTACAAAACATCATAGTATAAAAAACTATTCACTTGTTGAAAATTAATTTATTGATCAACCTGTAATTAATAACTATCATCTATTACATTGATTCTATCATTGTAATAATTATGAGTAACACTAAAGCTAAAAACCAGCTTAAAAAGAGAGAAGTCAGACAGAGTGTTGCCTTAACAGAAGCTACTTATGACTTATCTCGTGATGAACGTAGAATCATTTATCTTGTTGCCGTTCAATGTGCAGAAAATAATGTACCGGGACAAGGAAGTTTTGATATAACTGACTATGAAATAAAAGTTGGAGATTATCAGAAAATATTTGGAATGGAACTCAACGAGGCTTCTCGTGATCTTCGTGGTGCAATTAAATCTATTTATGATAAAAGCGTTATCATCCATGACTTAGATGAAAGCACAGTCAATGAGAAATCGATAGAAGAGTTTCGCTGGATCATCGGAAAGAAAAGCCTTCCTAAGCGCGGTAGCTGGCAAATCACACTTAACCCTCTTGTTGTTCCCCACCTAACAAGTCTTGCCAATAGCATTAAGTATCCAATACAACAGATAGTAGGGCTAAAGAACAACTATCAGTATCGGTTATACGATCTGTTCATGGCTGAACTAGAAGATAATAATAAAGGAAATAGAACAATAGATGTAGAATGGCTTAGAGCAGCATTTTGCCTAGGAAAAAGCTATGATCTCTACGCAAATATCAAAAAGAGAATCATGGAACCAGCTATTATTGAAATCAATAAAAATACCCCGTTAAGAGTAAAATACACTGAAAATAAAAAAGGTAAAAAAGTGATTTCTTGGACGTTTAAGTACTCATTTAAGGGCTAATTATTACAAATCGCCCTAGTAGTTAAGTGTTGTTATTAAATTATTTCTTACCTTTTATTAAGCTTACTTAAATGGATTTTATTAAATATATTTTTGGCTCTCCCTTGTAGCTCTAGTATTTTTTCATTACTAAATAGCTTAGATAAACTATCTCTTTTCTTTAGATCTTTTGTTTGATTATTAATTGTTGATGATATTGAATACCAAATATATGCATCTTGAAAGCTTTCGGTAGTTCCTTGGCCTGTTTCGTTTAATTCAGCGTATATTGATGCCGATAATTTACAGCCATCATAAGCAGCCTCTTTAATCCAATGACAGCCTACAATGTCATTACGTTTTACATATTGACCCCTTAAAATCATCAATCCTAGGTTTCGCTTACCAATAATAAATCCATTAAATGCTAACTTTACATATAGACCATGTGCTTTTTCAAGGTTTTGATTGACTCCATAGCCATGAAGATAAATGTTTGCTAATAACATTTCTGCTCTTTCTATAACGAATGCATCATTTTCTTCAATTGTGAAGTTATCAAGATCATTAGCTAATATCTCTGAGGCAAAAGCAAAAGCTTCTTTATAATCTTCATTATCGATAGCTTTCTCTGCCGAATTAATTAATTCTAAATTCATAGGTACTCTCTTTTTTATTATTATAATTATGAAGATTAAATCATAAATAAGTTCTTTTGTATATACCTATGTGTGTACAAGTGTGTCTTTTGCGCCTTGTTTTGTATGTGCATACTTGATTTTATTTATTATTTAAAAGGTTTTAAGTTTAGTTAATTAAGTTACTTACATGAAGATGGTGTAATAAGTTATATTTAGCGTGCTTTATTGGGTTTAATGCTCTATTTATTGAGATGTGCTATCACGGCTCTGTGATCACTTATTGCTCCCAAATCAAAAGACTTAAAAGTAGCACCTGGTTTAAGTGAGTCAGAAACAAGAATATGGTCTATGAGCATTTTCTTGTTCTGATATGTATAACTGTATTCTTTATCGTTAATGACATTTAATCCAGATTGAACTAAAAGGTTTAATGTTGTTGAATCGGGAGTATCGTTTAAATCCCCCATAACGATGTTATGTCCAGTTTTACCATCTAGGTGCTTAACAATGGCGTTAGCTTGGGCAGCTCTCTTTTTATCGTTGTTACTTCGCTTTGAAATTAAATGAGCAACTACAACATTGTACGTTTCTGAATCTTTTTTGAGTTTTACAGCTAAGGCTTTAGATGGGACTTTTTTGGTGCCATTGTAGTTGCCTTTAATACCTTTAAAGTTATTTGGTTCACCAATAACATCATATCGAGTGATGATAGCTACATCTTGGCCAGTGAAGTTATCGCGACCTTTTTTAAATACCAATTTGTATTCTTTAGGTAAGTATTTAAGGATTTGCTTAGCAACGTTCTCACCTTCAATTTCTGTTAAGCCAACAATGTCAGCATCGTTATACATAATGTGTAACGCAATCGCATTTGCTTCTAGCTGCACATACTTTTCTGAAGGTGGATTGCCAACAGCGCCTAATGCTATTTGCCCATCATGCGGTAATTTAGAATCCCAAAAGAACTCAGTATTAATAGCCAACACAACCGTAGCAAATGAAGGCAGTGAAACTGCCAATGTAATAAATAGTAATATTAGTCTTAAAATCATTAGCGATGAGTTTTATATGTGAGAGTATAAACAATAGATTATGAGTAAAACAAAATTAACTCAAGACAAATTATATTTAGTTATTGGATAGTTAAGTTAAATTCCTTACTGATTATTACAATATGAATTATACTGTTTTGTACACACAAATGTATTTACAATGCATCACCTGTGTTGTAGTATATATTAAACTACGTTATTACTTGCTCTCAGCATTGATAGCTACAAAAATTAAAAGGGTTAAAAATGAGCGAAGAATTAAAAACAAATGAAGTATCGAATCTATCAAGTTTTATTTGGAAGATAGCTGACAGTTTATGGGGTGATTTTACTCACTCTGATTTTGATAGAATTATAATGCCTCTCTTACTTCTTCGTAGGCTGGAATGTGTATTAGAAAAAACAAAAGATGATGTAGTAAAGGAATATGAAGCCGAAAAAGATTCAGATATGGATCTAGACCGTATGCTTCGATATGTATCTGGCTTTCCATTTTATAATACCAGCCAATACACATTAGAGTCGCTAGGCAGTACTAATACAAAAGAGAATTTAGAAAACTACATTAGCCAATTCTCTGCTAATGTTCGTAAAATATTTGAAGAGTTTGGTTTTTATAACACAATATCTGAATTAGAAAATGCCAAGCTTCTGTATTTCATCGTAAGTAAATTTTCAAATATTGACCTTCATCCCGATGTTGTTTCAGATCGCGTCATGTCCAATACCTATGAGCAGCTTGTTCGTGATTTTGCTGCTTCTGTAAACCAAAAAGCCGGGGAGTTCATGAGTCCTCGCGATGCAGTTCATTTGGCAACCTCTTTGGTAATTGCTCCAGATGAAGAATTATTTAATGAAACTGGTGTTATTAGAACTCTGTATGACCCAACGATGGGTACAGGTGGCTTCCTATTTGATGCCATTTCTGAAATAAAAGGCTTTAGTAATACAGTAAAGGTTGTTCCGTATGGTCAAGAGTTAAACCCTAAAACTCATGCTATGGCCTTAACATCGATGATGTTCCAAGGATTTGAAACTGAGAATTTAAAGCAAGGAAACACCCTTTCAGACGATAAATTGTCTACCAAAAAGTTTCACTATTGTCTAAGTAATCCACCCTTCGGGATTAAATGGGAAAAAGATAAGAAACTTGTATTGGATGAGCATAAGGCTTTAGGTTATGCAGGGCGCTTTGGTCCCGGCTTACCTCGTGTTAGCGATGGATCAATGCTATTCCTTATGCACCTTGTTGATAAAATGGAGTCACCTGAAAATGGTGGTGGTCGTGTTGGAATTATTCTTTCAGGTTCTCCATTATTTACTGGTGATGCAGGTTCTGGAGAATCAGAAATTAGACGGTGGTTATTAGAGAGTGATTATGTTGAAGGTATTTTGGCCTTACCTACAGATATGTTTTTTAACACTGGTATCGGTACTTACATTTGGATTCTCACCAATAAAAAATCAGCAGAACGCAAAGGTACTGTTCAATTAGTTAATTTAGCTGATGAATGGACGCAAATGCGTAAATCTGAAGGTAGTAAGCGTAAGTTTATTTCTCAAGATCAAATAACTCAAATCGTTCAAGAATACGATGAATATGTTGATTCTAAGCGCACGAAAATATTTAAAAACACTGATTTTGCTTATCGTAAAGTAGCTATCAAGCGTCCTTTACGAGCTGTTATTGAAATCGATAATGAAAAAGTTGCTGCGTTAAGTGATGTAAAAGCATTTGCTAAGTTAACGAGTGAACAGCAATCAGCTTGGATTGATTTTATTAAAGATAACGTTGGTCAGCATGAGTATGAATTTTTTATAAATGCTGCCAAAGCTCATAACAATCAAGGTGATTTTGGTAAAGTAGGTGCTCCACTAGGTAAAACCTTAACAGCTCATTTCATGGAAAGAAATGAAGATGCTCCTATCGTTACAGATGCTAAAGGTAATGCCATTGCTGATACTACGTTAAACGATAATGAAACCGTACCTTACGGTGAGAGTGTTGAAGATTATTTAGCGCGTGAAGTAACACCGCATGTTCCAGATGCCTTTATTGATTATTCGGTACGTGATGAAAAAGATGGTGAAGTAGGTCTTGTTGGATATGAAATTAATTTTAACCGTTACTTCTATGAGTATGTTCCACCTCGCTCATTAATTGATATTGATACTGATTTGAAAGCAAGTGAATCTCGTATTCAGGCATTACTTCAAGAGGTGGCCGAATGATGAAAGCTTATCCTGAATATAAAGAGTCTGGTGTTGAGTGGATTGGAGAAATCCCTTCTCATTGGAATTTGGTTCCATTAAGAAGCGTTCTGTCGTTTCGCAACGAAAAAAATGACCCTGTAAAAACAGAGCAAGTATTATCCTTATCGATAGCACATGGTGTGACTCAATACTCAGATGAAGTAAAAAGCGGAAACAAGAGAAAGGACGATCTAACAGCTTATAAGATAGCTAGACCTGATGATATTGTTATGAATAGCATGAACATAATTGTTGGCGCGGTAGGAATATCGAAGTATTTTGGTGCAATAAGCCCAGTTTACTATGCATTGTATTTAGCTGATAAGAATTCAAAAATAGAATATTACGGATCTATCTTTGAACATAGTGGCTTCCAAAAAAGCTTATTAAAATTTGGAAAAGGAATTTTAATAAAGAAGAGTGATTCTGGAAAACTTAATACAATCAGAATGAAAGTTTCAATTGATGATTTAAAGACATTGTATTTTCCACTTCCTCCTACTGATGAGCAAGAAAAAATAGTTAATTTATTAAGTATTGAAACTATACGCATCGACAACCTCATCTCTGAAAAACAAAACTTCATCAAGTTACTTTCAGAAAAGCGCCAAGCGTTGATTAGTCACGTTGTGACCAAAGGATTGAATCCAAATATCCCGATGAAAGACTCTGGAGTTGAGTGGATTGGGGAGATACCTGAAAGCTGGACTTGTAACAGGTTAAAACAAAATCTTGCTGAAGCAATGATGTATGGTGCAAATGAAGCTGCATTAGACTCAAACTTATCTCACCCTCGTTACATTAGAATCACTGATATGATGAACAATGGTGAATTGAAAAAAGATAGTTATAAATCTCTAGCACCTGATGTGGCTAAACCTTATTTATTGAATGATGGTGATGTATTATTAGCTCGAAGCGGAGCAACAGTCGGCAAAGCTTTTATATATAGAGAAAAGTTTGGTGAAAGCTGTTTTGCGGGTTATTTGATTAAGGCTTCTGTGAATAGGGCTAAACTAGTACCACAATTTCTTTATTACATAACACAGTCAAGTTTCTACTGGGATTACATTGGTAATTCACAAATCACAGCAACAATTCAAAATGTTAGTGCAGAGAAATATGGGAATATGTACTTGCCTATTCCAGAGATTTCTGAGCAAAAAGATATTGTTGGATACCTTGATTCACAACTAGATAAATTTAAGTTATTAGAGCAGGAAACGAATAGTTCTATAAAGCTATTAAAAGAACACCGCACAGCCTTAATCAGCGCAGCAGTAACAGGGAAAATTGACGTAAGGGAGGTAGCGTAATGGCTGTTCATCATGAAGTACACTTAGAAGAATACGTAGTTAAAAAGCTAGTCGAAAATGGCTGGGTGGAAGGAAAAGCTGATAAATACGATAAGCAGCGTTGTTTATATCCTGAAGATACTATTGCCTGGATTAAATCTACTCAATCTGATGTGTTTGATAAGCTTGAAAAGCATAATGGTGATGATACTGAGCGTGTCATTCTTAATAGATTGGAGAAAGAGTTGTCCGCAAAATCAGGCGGTACAATGGCGATTATTCGTAATGGCTTTAAGATCACTGGTGCTGGTAATATCATCATGAGTAAAAAAGCTCCTGAAGATGATCGAAATCCAGAAGAAGTCAGAAAGTATAAGTCGAATATTTTGAGGGTCGTAAGACAACTAAAATATAATCCATCAAGAGAGTTTTCTATTGATTTAGTTTTCTTTATTAATGGCATCCCTGTATCAACAGTAGAGCTAAAAACAGATTTTACCCAATCAATTGAAGATGCTGTTGAGCAGTATAAAAAAGATAGAAAGCCAGTACAGCATGGCAGAAAAGAGCCACTGTTAACCGTTAAACGCGGAGCTGTTGTTCATTTTGCGATGTCAGATAGTCAGATTCAAATGGCTACTGAATTAAAAGGTGATTCAACTTACTTCTTGCCATTTAATCAGGGTAACGATGGCACAGTACCAAATAAAAAAGTTTCTGAAAATGTCGGCAAAAATGGCGAATACCCGGTGGCTTATTTTTGGGAAGAAGTTTGTCAATGGGATAGTTGGTTAAGAATTTTCCATAGTTTTGTTTACACTGAGACATCAGATAAGACAGATAAATTTGGTAAACCTTATAAAGCTAAAACCCTTATATTTCCAAGGTATCATCAGTTTAGAGCCGTAAATAAAATGATAACTGATGCTAAAGAGAAAGGTCCAGGGCAACAGTATCTTTGTGAGCATAGTGCTGGTTCAGGTAAAACGAGTACCATTGCATGGACAGCTCATGACTTAACTAAGCTTCGCTATGAAAATGGCAAATCTTATTTTAACTCTGTCATTATCGTAACTGATAGAACGGTATTAGATTCTCAATTACAAGATGCTGTTCAGCAACTCGATCATCAATATGGCATGATAAAAGCCATCGATAGAGAACAAAGCAGTAAGCCGAAAAGCACTCAATTAGCTGATGCATTAAAATCAGGTGTTCCGATCATTGTTGTTACAATTCAAACATTCCCATATGCAATGGAAGCAATATTAACGGAAAAATCTCTAAAAGAGAGTAACTTCGCTGTTATTATTGATGAGGCTCACACATCTCAAACAGGTAGTACAGCTCAAGGGCTTCGTGCTGCATTGTCATTAGATTCTAAAGATAAATTAGAAGATATGTCAGTTGAAGAGCTTCTATTGGAAATTCAAAAATCACGCATTAAACCTAATAATGTTAGTCACTTTGCTTTTACCGCAACACCTAAACATAACACGATGACATTATTTGGTAGATTGGAGGATGAAAGCTTACCTCCATCAAAAGATAACCCTCCAGTTTCCTTTGATAAGTATACGCAAAGACAAGCCATCGAAGAAGGCTTTATCTTGGATGTACTTAAAAATTACATTAGCTATAAAACCGCCTATCAAATTGGCGATAAATTTATAGAGAATAATAAAAAGGTTGACTCTAAGGAAGCAAAAAGAGCTATAGCTGAGTGGAAAAGTCTTCATGCGACCAGTATTACCAATAAGGTAAAAATTATCATGGAGCACTTCAGAAAGAATGTTGAAGGACTTCTTGATGGTGAGGCTAAAGCTATGGTAGTTACAAGCCGTAGAAACGTAGCAGTAAAGTATAAGATAGCCTTTGATAGATATATTGAAGAAAACAATCTTCACGGTGTTAAATCGTTAGTTGCGTTTTCAGGTAAGGTGCTTGGAAAGGATTGTGGTAAAAGCGATGAATTTAATATCGATCCTGAGACAGAATATACTGAGAACAATCTTAATCCTGGGCTTGGTAATCAAGATTTAAGACATGTATTCGATAAGCAAGAATTCAAAGTAATGATTGTAGCCAATAAGTTTCAAACAGGCTTTAACCAGCCTAAATTGGTAGCAATGTACATTGATAAGAAAATTGGTGATGTGGATGCAGTTCAAACATTGTCACGATTAAATAGAACGTATCCCGGTAAAGACACTACATTTGTTTTGGATTTTGCGAATGCCCCTAAAGATATTCTAAGTGCATTTCAGAAGTATGATGAAGGGGCTTCACTAGAAGATGTTCAAGATCTTGATGTTGTTTATGACAGTAAAAATGTCTTAGATGAAATGCATATATATAACACTCAAGACTTAGAAAAATTTAAGAATGTTAATGCATTAACGTTACTTAAAGGCAAAAAAGATGGGCAGGCCAAACAAGAAGAACTTCATCGAAAGCTTTATGATGCTACTCAAAGACCTACTGATTTGTATAACGCAAAGCTTAAAAGGTTGGTTGAGGAAATAAAATCTTGGGATGAATCTATAGTTAAAGCTGAAAAATCAGGTGATGAGAAAGCAAAAGAAGTTGCTGAAGCTCGTAGAGAAGAACTGTCAATCAGCTTAGAAGAATTAAAGGGATTTAAATCAGGATTAAGTCGCTTTGTTAAAACTTACACTTATATAGCACAGCTAATTGAGCTTGGAGATCCAGAGCTGGAAAACTTCGCTGCCTTTGCTAAGTTATTATCGAAAAGATTAGATGGAGTACCAGTTGAGAGAATTGACTTATCAGGCTTAATTTTAAGTGGCTATGCCATTACAGAAAATGATGAGCAGATTGAAATTGATGATGATCCAGATAAATTAAAACCTATGACAGCGGGTGGGTTAAGCCCAGCAGAAAGAGAACAAGCTTTTTTAGAGGAAATATTAAAGCAGATTAATGAATTGTTCCTTGAGTTAGGTGATGATAATGCTCGCAAAGTATTCTTTTATGAAAACTTAGAAATAATTAAAGGAAATGAACTGGTTTCCGATCAAATCCTTAAAAATACTAAAGAACAAGCAATGGCTGGTGATCTAAGAGATTTAGTGGAAGATAACTTAATGAAATCTAGAGGCTTCAGAGACAAAATGACCAAGGTGTTATTGAGTGATGAACAGGCCATGAAATCGCTATTAGGACTACTGATTGATGGCCATAAGAATGATATGGCTAGTAAGATGAGTGGACTTTAAAGAAACTATTATTACAAATTACCCTAGTTATTCATTTTTGGATAATTAGGGTGTAGTGCAATATGTAAAACAAGCTAATATATATATGTATTAGCTTGTTTTTTTATTTATATACTAGTTTACTATTACAATTTGCCCTAGTTAATATTTATATTAACTATTACAATTAACCCTAGTTTTTAATTGGTTTTTAAAATATAAAAAGGGGCATAACCCCCTTTAAGCACAATATATATTTAACTAATCGTCAATATTATCTGGTTTATTGTGATTAGGATTGTTCCTAGCATACTCAACACCATCCACCTTAACTACATGCGTATCAGGGTGTTTACCTTGTTTCACCTCTTTTACCATTTTAGAGCGAGAAACATTACCTCTTCCTTTTATCGTGTACGATTTATTACTTCCGTTCTTACCGTCTGCATTGCCATTAATACTGGAGCCTTTAGCCATTTTTTGTACCTCAAATTGAATTTTAATTAGTCGTGCTAAGAAATTGCAGTGCAACCTACAACTCACCTCCTTACCACACCATTATTATATCATGTTTATTCATACAGTACTCATAGAGAGTGATGGCTATTTATACTTAAATTTAATTCCTGTGAAATTGTACGTAATCGAACAATTGTGTACATACAAAGGTGTGTACTTTGATTTGTTTTTATTAAATAAGGTTATTAAAAAACACTTATAAAACAATATGGTACTCATTGTGTGTGGAAACTAGGGTGATTTGTAATAATAGCAACTTTAACTAGGGCGAATTGTAATAGTTAGGGTTATTTGCTTGATCTCTATGGTGCTTTCATATAAAGATCCATAAATGATCAATATTGCGATCAGAAGAATAAATAATAAAAGGTAAGTTTATAAGAAAAATATCAAAGAATAGATAGCAAAAAACCGAAGCGCCAACTTCGGTTTTTCTGGGAGTCTAGAGAAAAAATCCCAGACAAAACAACTTTTGCATTTCGACAGTGCAAATCCATATTAGCTCGAAATAATTATGATTTCAAGCTACAGGCGTTGTTTTGTCTTAAATTCTCTCAAATATCCCCAAAGCACATAGTGCTGCCTAGGCCATCAAGGTATCAGTAAATCTGATAATTAATTTCTTCGATATTTCTATGTTAATTAATATGGGGATATTTGTGCTAAAAGCATTTTTAAAGGTTAGATGTATCTAAATACATCTTTGGGTGATAGCACCCGGTGCCTAAGTGTAGAACATAGAACAATGAATCAGGTGAAGAGAACTTCACTTGAGTTTGATTCGTGGCTACCAGCTTTGTATACAGAAATAGATACAAGTGAATTCTGTGATCTCTTAGGGATCGGCAGCGAACTTTATCATCGTCAATTAAATCATAAGTCATTTGACCATGATGAAAGTGGAAAGCTTGTTGATCCGGCTTTAATTGGAAATCCTGCTGTTAATACAAGTAAAAAACTCACCTCTGTTGATGCATATATGAATAAGCATCAGAACACTGAAATATACTTTTCAGTGAATGAAATTCAAGATTGGCGACAAAATAACTCAACTCGTGCATGGAGAGTCATGCACACAGAGGTTGATGTTAAATACAAAAAAACTCCAGAGCGTGCTACTGAAGTTTTGGAACAAGTGCTTCAATCAATAGAAGACTCACCATTACCTTACCCTTCAGTTGTTGTTTCAAGTGGATCTGGTGGTTGGCATTTATATTGGTTGGTAGCTGAAGATAATCGTTTATATCGTCATCCTTCAGATAATAGATTGGGTGGTACTGCGCTTATAGATGATATGCGTGATGCTCAAAAAATGTTGTACGAAACACTAGAACATTTCCGGGCTAGATGGGATAACAAGCAGCAGAAAATGTCCAAGCGTCTTAGTAACTGGAAAATTGATGAAGTACCAACAAAAATCATTAGTCAGCCAATGCGCTTACCTGGTTCATTTCGAACAATCAATAATGAGCAAGTCCAATGTCGTGCCTTTGCTTTGTCGGAGCCAAAACCATTTAAATCTTCTGTTATTGCTAAAGACATAAAGCATGATGTTTTTGAATGGTTCGACAAAAAAATATTAACTAAGCCAGTTGTAAATGACTATTGGACCATTGCTCCATTTTCACAGTGGATGAAGTTCAACCCTCGATGTTCTAAGCCTGTAGACAATATCGCCATTGATGAAATAATTAATAAAAAGCGACAAGTTAATAAGCACAACGCTAAGAAAAAAAGTGTGGCTACAGTAAGTAAAATTAAATCAAATCCTAATATAAATGTTCCTGGTAATCGTGCTGGTATAGTAACGCCATTACGTCCATCAAGAGTTCAAGCTCATATAGATACTGTTAAATTAATTAGGCAAAAACTTTATAGTTCTACGGCTACAAAAGGCACTAGAGATTTATTGTGCTTTCATCTATTTAATAGTTTTCATATATCATATGGATGCCCTAAATTAGCGCTTAACGCTGTTTTGGAGCTTAGGGATAATATTGGCTTAACTATCGATCAGATAAAAAGCTACACATCTACAGCTCGTGTTAAGCGATATTATTACGCTGCATTTAATTTGAATTCGATATTGAACAGCATAGGTATCGATACATCGAACAGTGAGGCATTATCTAATGCTAAGCCACCAATGCATAAAGAAGTCGCATCTGGTGAAGAACTATCAGCATTACGAGCGGCTGCGGCTAATCGCTCACATAAGAGTAGAACAGACAACACAGTTAAGAAGGTTGTCGATATTGTTATGCATATTCATAAGAAGCTTAATGTAGCCCTGGAGGACATCACAGGTTATCAGGTAAGCAAGTGTACAGATGGGCTTAATAATGTATCAAAGACTACTGCCTATAAGTATATTGATAAGGCTATTAGTTTGGTTCGTAACTTGGGGAATAAGAAGGTTGTTAATGGTTTAGTTAGCAAATCTACTATAGCGCGCCCCCCTAGCTTTAATCCTTTAAGTAATAAAATATCTAATCTTAATGGTAAATTTCTAGATCTATTCACTAATGATGAGTCTAAACAATATGAAATACCTATATAGTTCATAATAAATTGTCATATTTTGATGAAAATGGTGATGCTACGTGAAATCTATAATGGTTTTGAAGGTAAGTAGGTTCAGATTTTAAATAAGAAGATAGAAAAAAATTTATTATTATTGTTTTGTGCGTAAACGTAGAATTAGTGTTGGTAACTTAGTGGTCAGCTTGTCTGTCCACAAGTTATCAATGCGGTGACGAATGAGCTTGCGAAAGAGGAAAATTCACGTTTTCCACAGTTTATTTAGAATATTTGGCACTGTGTATGTGTGCAGACATTTTTATTTCATTTATTTCTTCTTTCTTTAATAGCTTTGATAATTCATTGATTTTCTTATATGTTACATCTCTTTCATTCTCATTTAGTGATGAGGTTCTTCCAAGTTCTAAGTAAAACATCGCCTCTTTAAAATTGCCATTATTATAATGCAAAAGACCATATCTATGAGATGAGCGTGAGTGCCCTAAATTAGCGGCTAATTTTATATAAATTACAGACTTTTGCATATCTTCTATGTTGTCTGATTTTTTATACTTTTGAGCATATATTCCTGAAAGTGAATATGCAGCATATCTATTTCCGTTTTTGGCAGATTCTTCATAATAAATCTCTGCCATTTTCATGTTTCCATCTAATTGATTATAAACAGCAGATTCAAAAAAAGAAGGGTGTTGGTCATTAGCATTTGCGTAAAGTGAACCAATTAAGCCTAATAAAAGCAGTGTTGTTATATAAATATTTTTCATTTTTATTTTAAAAGATAACAAATAAAAATTTATTTGTAAATACATTTGTGTGTACAAAAAGACTTTACTTTGTTACTGTGTATGCTCTACCAATAAAAATAATAAAGAGAAATCATGTATAAAATAATATTACCAATTTTGGCTCTATCATTATTCGGTTGTGATGATAAAGAAAATATCAGTCATATAGAGAATAAACCGACTATTTCCATTTCAGAGAAAGAAAATCAAATTGAACTCCAGTTCCGTGAATTTCTAAAAAATCCTAATCATAAAAATTTAGTTGAATCTGATAGAAATTTTATAACTATTGATGAACTTAAAGAAAAATTTTCAATTCCAGAACGAAAGCTTACCATTTCATCAAAATATTACGAATTAGAAAAATTTGTTTTTAATGCAATTAAAATTTCCGTATCTGTTAAGCATGATCCGAAATTGGAACAGTTTGATATTGTCTATTATAGTGAAACTCCAATGATTATTACTCATTTTGGATTGATGGATATTTATGAAGATGAGTTAATAAACCCTCTGAAGTTATTTAATGAAGGTAGGCTTAATTCAACTGATTTAAAATATTATAAAAGTTCTAATAAGGCAGTGGTTTTTAAAAACGGGAAGTTAGATTTTGAATTTGAAAAGAAAAGTAAAATAAAAAAGCATACAGTGAACGAAATGTTTTATTACAGGTTGGACGGAATGGATATTTCAGAAGCAAAAGAGGAAATTGAAAAATCTAGAAGTAATCTTAATGTGATAAAGGAAATGATTAGTGAAAAAGAGTTGGTAGAGCAAAATAGAATTATTGATAAAGCTTATTCAAGCGTAATTTTGAGAGAAAATCTAATTTGGGGTTTTGTGCCCATCCCCTCGAAATGAACCTTAAGGTTATTTATTGACCACTCATAAGTTATGATGGTGTAAAATAACTATAAAGGTCAATTATCATCACTAACCCAACCACTAAACGTATTCAAATACTTACATCGTCTGAAATAAACGAACTTTACGCTCTTCCTAACTTTAATCATACAGACAGAGAAGACTATTTTTCATTGGATAGTGAAACCCAAAAACTGGTTAATGAGCTAAGACGATTAGAAACCAGAGTATATTTTATCCTGTTATTAGGCTACTTTAGAGCGCGGCCTATCATTTTTAATTTTTCATTTGAAGATGTTATTGTTGATCTTGATTATGTCAGAACTAAATATTTCAATGGTAAAGATATAATGTTGACTGACTTACCTCGAACAACAAAAACAAAGCTGTTCAAAAAGTTACTTAACTATACTGGCTTTTCAAATTATCATAGTAAAGTAGATAAAGAACTACTTCTTAAAAGACTCAATGATGTCGTAAAAATAAACTTAGAGCCTAGGTATGTTTTCGATGAGTGTATTGCTTATTTTAGTCAAAACAGAATAGCGCTTGCTGGTTATACAACACTACAAGACACTATCTCAACCGTTTTATCAAATGAACGAAGCCGTATTGAGCATATTCTCACTGAAAATTTAACTCAATCCACAAAAGCCATATTACTTAAATTACTTGAATCAAATAGTACTTTTACTGACCTAGCCAAATTGAAAAGAATGGCTAAAGATTTTTCGGCTAGTCAAATAGCACAAGAGTTGAAGACACATAAAACTATACGTTTACTTTACCCTGAAATTAAAGTGCTTATTGCTGAACTCAAATTATCCCCTAAAAACCTTGAATACTATGCGTCATTAGTTAAACACAAGACAGTTTATAAACTCAGAAGACACGATGACAGCCAAACTATTTTATATCTTGTTTGTTACTTATTTTTTAGGTACCGAGAAACCAATGACAATTTAGTTTCTGCTTTTATCTATATGATCAGAAAGTTAACAGAATCAACCAAGGGCTATGCAAAACAACGTATTGTAGAAGATGTAAACATTGTTAGAACCAAACTAAAATCTGCGGGTAGTTTATTAAAGTATTTCATCGATACCGATATGGATGATAATTTAAGCTTTGGAGATGTCCGTAAAAAAGCTTTTGAGCTTATTCCAGCCAATAGCATTAAACTGTTAAGTGATCATTTAGATAATAACGACTTTGATGGCCGTCAATACGAATGGCAATTCATCGATAAACAATCCAGTAAAATTAAAAAGCTTATCCGATCACTTTTTATGTCTATTGATATTGAATTCATTCATCTTAAAGACGAATTGCGTGAACAATACATCAAGGCTCACGAAGAATTAACCGCATTCAAAACAATAAAAACAATTAATCTCGATGTGGTATCTAAAAGTGAACGTGAATATATTGAAGGTGATAATACCAAGTTAATTGCTAATCGCTTTGAGTATTTCCTTTACCGTAAAGCCGAGCAGCTATTTCATAGCAATAACTTAACAGTTAGAGAAAGCGTTAATAATCGTAGTTTAACGTCAGATTTAATTCAACCTAAAGAATGGAAGCACAAGGCTGAAATCATTGAAAATACTGGCCTTGATAAGTTAATTACGCCCATTAATCAAACGCTAGCCGATAAGAGCCAACAATTAGAAATTAAGCTGAAGAAAGCAAGTGAACATATTTTTAGTGGCGATAATAAGTACGTTGAGTTTATTCCTGGTAAGGCCGAACTTAAGTGGTCAATTCCTAACAGCCGTTGGCAACAAACCATTGAAAATCCGCTTTATAATCAGATTCAACATATGGGTATTGTTGAACTAATGCTATTTGTCGATCAAAAAACAGGTTACTTAAATTCGTTTACCCATATATCAGCAACAAAAGAAAAATCACCGGTAGATAAAGAAGATCTCATTGCTTGTATTTTGGCAAACGGCACGAATTACGGCTTATATAAAATGGCGAATATTTCTGACCGTTCAATGGGGAAATTACGCAGTGTAGACGATAGTTATATTCGATATGAAACGCTGACTCAATCGAATGATAATATTTCTAATGCTATAGCCACATTGCCAATATTTGCTTATTACCATGTTGATGATAACCAATTTTTTTCAAGTATTGATGGTCAAAAGTTTGAGTGCCGCATTAATACGTTTAAAGCGCGTTATTCATCTAAATACTTTTCAAAAGGCAAAGGGGTTTCTGCACTCACATTGGTTTCAAACCATGTGCCAGTAAGTACGCAAGTGATTGGTGCTAATGAGTACGAAGGTCACTTTGCTTTCGATTTGCTTTACAATAATTCATCAGACATACAGCCAAATACTTTATCGACCGATACGCATGGTACCAACAATGTAAATTTCGCCATTCTAGATTTTTTTGGTTATACGTTCGCTCCTCGATACGCAAAAATGAAAAAAGTATTTTTTAATTTATTTGAAGTGTCTGAAGAGAACGGTGGCCGTATTCAATTGATAAAAGAAATTAACCATAAACTTATTACAGAAGAGTGGGACGAAATCCAACATATCGTGTGCTCATTAAGCCGAAAAACTACCACACAAAGCACTATCATTAGAAAGTTAAGTAACGGCAAGAGCCGTACATTGGCAGCACTTCATGAGTACGACCGTTTAATTAAATCTATTTATGTTTTGGAGTATGTCGATAATTCCACTCTGCGCCATTATGTACAGCAAGCACTAAACAGGGGTGAAGCATATCACCAATTAAAACGCGCTATTACTTCAGTTAATGGCAATAAGTTTCGAGGTGGCAATGATTACCAAGTGTCACAATGGAATGATTGTGCTCGGCTCATTTCAAACTGCATTATTTATTATAATTCAGCACTATTATCGGCATTTTTACAAATTCAAGAAAAAAATGGTAGGCAAGACGTAGTTGATATTATTTCAAGGTTATCACCTGTCGCTTGGCAGCATATTAATTTGAATGGGGAATATGCTTTTAATAAAGATCGTAAAGAAATTGATTTACTCGGTTTACTAAATGGCATTGAAGCACTTGGTAGTGCCGATTAAAAAAATAATCTTATCAAAAAGTATACTTTATGATGACTACATTTGACTATTATCAAAACTACTCTCATAATGTTTTTCTCAAAACATCTTAAGATATACGATAAAAAAATGTCTAAAATTGGATACGCAAGAGTCAGTTCGACAGGTCAAAGTTTAGAGGTTCAACTTGATAAATTAAATCAAGTTGGCTGCGATAAAATTTATCATGAAAAACAAAGTGGCAAAACAGCTTCACGGCCTGAATTTCAAAAATGCATGAATTATCTTAGAGAAGGCGATGTTTTTGTGATCACTCGATTAGATCGCCTCGCGCGTTCCGTTATTCATTTATCACAAGTAGCTGAACGCTTTCAGGCTGAAAATATTGATCTAGTAGTCATTGACCAAGCAATTGATACATCTACTCCCACTGGAAGGTTAATGTTTAACATGTTAGCAGCCATTGCCGAATTTGAAACTGATTTACGCTCTGAGCGACAATTAGAAGGTATTGCTAAAGCGAAAGAGCACGGTGTTAAATTTGGTCGGCCAACCAAGAGAACCGATGTAATAGATTTTGAAATTTATACTAAACGAAAAGAAGGTGTATCAATTGGTCAATTGGCAAAAAATTATGACTTGGGGTCAGCGACCATTTATAGAATATTGAATGATGTATCTGAAAAACTATCAACTGAAATAACAACTTTGCTTGATTAGAGTACGTCTTATAATTGAATACCTGTTTACCTTCTTATTAAGTCGGCAATAACTTGCCTACTTGAAATTATACAGTGCCCCTTATTTGCCGTTTTATTGACCAAAACTACTGATATTTCTACTTTAGGGTGTACTTTCATACTTAATTCTTTAAAAATAGTAGAGAATATTTTTGGTATGTTATTTGCTTTTAAAGTATGAGTAAGTATTGATGTTCATATCTCATACAAAAATGCAGCTTTTATTAAAAAATTAAGGATAATAACATGATAAATTCTATTGGTTCACAGAACTATGCTGTACAACAAGCCCGTTCTAATGTTGGTAAAGTTGAACAGACCGCCGAAAACTCTCCTAAAGTGCCTGAGAATGTTAATAGCAGTGACGCTCGAAAGGGGGCTATTTCTTTTATTGAATCAGCTACACCAGAAGAGTTAGAGGCTAGAGTTAATTCATTAATAGGCCGAATGCCATCAGCAGGCATGATTAATTTGAGAGAAATTATGAATTCTGATAATGGGGATGAAGTAGTAGGAAGAATAAATCGTTTGAGTGCTCAAATAGAACAAGAAAGTCGTAGTGTACTGAATCAAGAACAAGACTTAATCAGTCAGGGGCGAGCTGAGGGGAAAAGCAACAAAGATATTTTAATGAGTATTGTAAAATTACAAGATGAACAATCAGATGTATATAAATTAGCAATGCACTGGGGAAATGAAGGGCTTGGTTCACCTAAAACTTATGCCAAGCTGGTTGAATTAACGCCTAGCTATGTAAATTATTATGCTTAATGATTTTCTGAATAGCAGGTATAACCGTACTTAAATTAGCTCCCGCACCAAAATTTCCACTTATATTAACACACTGACTAAGCGTGCTTTCACATAAGTAAGTTGTTAAGTTACTATTATAATTCCATATATTCCATTGCCAAGTAATGTTTTGAACTGTAGCTGATGGAGATGTTCCAGCAGGGGCACTCATCAACGGGCCGAGATACCACTGACCTGCTGTATAAAGGCTTGGATTATATACCACTTTTGTCCATGCACCAGCAGCAGCAAAAGCCTCAATGCCTCCTTCTGATTTTAAAGCGCGTGGAGATTCAAGTTGATCTACAGATATAATTTCTACTGTACTAGGATCAAATTGCAACTCTACATCTTTTTGTTCTACAGCAAGTGCGTTCATAGTGAAAGCACTAGTGATAACAGCTAAAGCTAATAACGTTTTATTCATTTTCATAACAAACATCCTTTTATCCATGTTAAATTACATCCCTTAGATATTTAAGGGAAAGTATCTTGAGATATGAGGTCAATATCTCAAGTTTTATTAAAGCAGAAAAACCTTTTCATTTAAATTATTATTTTATGATGGGGTATTGTGCATAAGTTAACAATAATTCGTTTAACACTCTGTAGACAACTGTATTACTAGCGCACAAGGCAGCCTTGAATTTCATAACCCTTTTGCGGCCATCCCCTCGAAATAGGCATTAAGGGATAAATTCCATTCTCAAAAAATGTAATAACAATGACTTTTTAATATTTTGATTTTTGATTTTTGAGATGGGTTGATAAGACGCGCACAGCGTATTATCACGCAATTTTTTACAAGAATATTTAAGTCTTAATAAACGGTCGTTTTATGAGATAAATTTAAACTTGCAAGATCGCAATATTTTTCAGTAGCTTAGAGTAAGTAAGGTTAATGTCGAGGGGATGGGTACAAAACCCCTAGTAGTTATATTTTTGAGGGCACCTTATGGTTAATGCTTTTTAAAATATCAAGATACATTTCGTTGGCATAAATACTGCAAAGTAAATAATTATAACATTGCTGTATAAATATTTAAAAGGATCTGATATGTATATTAATAACAATGCCCAATCAAATATTATATATGAAATGCAAAATAGCGTTTCATATAATTCGGAAAAGACTTCAGGTACAACGATTCAGAGACAAAATACAACCGATACTGTGAGCATAAGTAAAGAAGGTTTAAATGCTAAAAATAATTGGCAGGAAATTAGCGAGAACTATGATGTTACTAATATATCGCAAAGAGAAATGGCTAACATGGTTTCAAATTTAATTGATAATAAATTAATATCTTCGACAGATAGTTTGCACCTAATGGCACCTCGTAGCATGAACCTAGATCCTGATGTTAAGTTCGATCTTTTAGCTACAACCCGTAAATCATTAGTTTTCGCTAAAGAAAGTGGAGCTTCAATGGAAGAAATAAAGAATAAAGAAAGAGCTATAGACATACTAGAAACACTACGAAATTTATCTAATAGAATTTAAACGTGTAAAAAACGCACGGATATTAATAACTTGTCACGTACGTTTTAAATCCTGAATTCAATCTAATTAATTAATATAAATTGAATCACTCCAATAACCAAAGGGTGAAGCTGTTGAGTTCGAACCAACACTAAACGAGCCTGACTGCTGACCACTAAAGTCAAAGCCATATAGCCAACCAGTTACAGTTTCACCCACAGCACAGACATGTAAATCATTACCACATCGATATTCAGATAAACCTGCTGACTTTGAAATACCATTCATAGTAGCGTTAGTCACGTTTCCATATCCAAATTGCCAAATATATATATTCAACGTAGCCCCACCGTGATTTCCACTGGAGGACTGAGACGGAGTAATATTTTCCCAACCATAATTTGAAGAATAAATGTTCCCTATTTCAAAATATGTAATGCCCGACGCAGCAGCTCTAGATGAAATTTTAGCATCAGAAGACGCCTCTACATATTCATCAGACATACTAGACGGGCTATTGATTGCTAAAGAAGTAGAACTCTCTGCTATCTTATTAACCACACCTGCTTCAATATCAGCAGCTAGTACATTTACTGAAAAAGCACTAGAAACCAAAGCTAAAGCTAAAAACGTTCTTTTCATTTTCATAACAAACATCCTTTTATCCATGTTAAATTACTCCCTTAAATATTTAAGGGAAAGTATTTTGAGATATGAGGTCAATATCTCAAGTTTTATTAAAGCAGAAAACCTTTTCACTTAAACTGTTATTTTATGATTGTCGAGAGCATTAGCACAAACCCCTTCATATGCTTTATTTTGATTAATCATAAGTAACTATAAATTCAAATTTGGTTAAAAAACAAGCTTAAGGTTCATTTCGAGGGGATGGGCACAAAACCCCAATTTCTGGATTGAGCATAACAGATCTGAAGCTTAGTACTAATAAAGGATATTACTTTATTAGTTTTAACTGGAAATCAAATGACTTTTACGACATAAGTAGCATTACATGTTACCTTGAATATTTAAATGAAAGTGGCGAAATTATAGGTTTTGAAGATGTTCACACCTGTTTTTATGAAGATTTAATTAGTGCGAAAGTTGGTACTCGATCTAGCATGATACAAAATATAGATGCTG
>NZ_BAAJLX010000023.1:0-31556 GCF_057543495.1 Colwellia sp. SU-HH01217
AAGCTGTCTAAATTATCGATGTTATTACTTGATTTCGACCCGAATTTTTCGCCTGATACATAACTGCATCCGCTTCTGTTAATAACGTTTTAGCCAAAATGGGCTGTTCATTATGTTTTGCTATTGCCATGCCAACAGAAACAGTTATGCAATAAATAGTGTAACTGTATGTCGTTATTTTTTTATTGCAGACAATTAAAAAGTTATATTTATTAATTTGCTACTCAATTATAGATAAAAATTAACTTTAAATATCACACCCGAGCTTGAGGTAAATTACCGTTTATTTGCTATATTAATAAGTTATGTAATATGCTCGATGGCTATGCCTTTAATAAATATACCTGCGTATTTTAAGGTGAACTCACATTTCAATCTTAAAAATTTACTTTTTTAAATGTAAGTATGGATAAACTTGATGGAAACAGGCTCTCGTAAAATTTTCTTCACCTCTCTCTCTATAACCTTATTTACCATGGCTATCGTTTATTATTCATTTTATACCGGTAGTGATATTGCTGAGCGTCATACACCGTTAGTTAATGCTGCTATGGAGATTAAACTAGAAACAACAACGGCACATTTATGGTTTGAAGAAGCAATAAGCGGCGATCAATCAGTAAAAATTGATGACGTGTGGGCACATCTCGATCAAGCTCAATGGTATGCTAACGCTATGCTTGATGGTGGCGTTAATGAAGAAAATACCTTTATTCCCCTTAGCGATTTAAATTTACGCACCCAGATTAAAGCAGTGATCAAGGGAATTCACCACTTTAGACATATTGCGCTTAAGCGTTGGGCATCACAATTAACTTCAGGTGTCGGCTCTGAATACGATCAACAACTCGATCTAGCTTTTATTAAATTTAATCTCTCAGCAGATAATGTTGAAAAAGCGCTACATAAAGCAATAGCCGAAGATTTACAAACATTTAAATTAGCACAACGGCTTTTAGTTATTTTAATTTTGATACTCGGAAGCGTCACAGGGTGGTTATTATTGCGTTATAACAATAAGCAAATAAATCATATCGCTGAGCTAAAATTAAGTGAAGACAATTTTAGCCAGTCTAAAAATCAACTACTTAATGTCATTAATGGAGCCAAATTAGGTTATTGGGATTGGGAATATAAAACAGGCAAACAGGTGGTTAATCGCGAGTGGTTGTCAATACTAGGTTTATCCCAAGCAGATGTTACCAACCACATAAAAGATTGGGAAACACTCATCCATCCAAACGATAAAACCTTTATGCAAGAGACTGTGCAAAAGCATATTCAATCAGGTACTAACTATATTGCTGAGTTTAGAATGAAACATACCAATGGCAATTGGGTATGGATTCAAGGCTCTGGCTCTGTCATAGAATATGATAAAGTCACTCAAGAGCCATTAAGACTGTGTGGCACTCATCAAGATATTACCGAGAGAAAACTGGCTGAATTAAAAGAAAAATCCCGTTCCCATATCTTAGAGCTTATTACCAGTGATGAGCCATTACCCGTTATTCTAGAAGCTATTGTTACTGGCGTTGAAACAGGTAATAGCGCCATGATATGCAGTATTTTATTACTCGACGAAACTGGTAAGCATCTTATGCTTAGCGCAGCACCAAATCTTCCTGAGTTTTACAATGTGGCAATTGATGGTATTGAAATCGGTGATAACGTGGGTTCATGCGGTACTGCTGCATTTCTGAATGAACGCGTTATCGTTGAAGATATTCAAAACCATCCTTATTGGGCATCTCATAAATCACTTGCTAAAGAGGCTAATTTAAGATCATGCTGGTCAGAACCTATCCGCTCTTCGCAAGGGGAGGTATTAGGTACTTTTGCGATTTATCACCATGATGTTGCTCGACCCACAGCAGCGCATATTGCCCTTATAGAGCAATCTGCCAGCATCGCCAGCATTGTTATTGAAAAAGTTAAAGCTACCCTAGCGTTAAAAGCTAATGATGAGCAAATGAAATTTGTTTTGGCTGGGGCTGAATTGGGTTTTTGGGATTGGAATATACTCACTGGCACTGTTGTTAGAAATGAACGTTGGGCGACTATGCTAGGGTATACCCATGAAGAAATAGTACAAAGTACAAAACAATGGGGGGATTTCGTCCACCCCGATGACAGAGAAAAAGCTTGGCAATCTATTAATGACGTTCTTGAAGGCCGTTCGAAGCTGCATAATCTTGAATATCGCATGGTAACTAAAGATGGTGGCATTAGGTGGATTCATGACCAAGCTAATGTAATGAAACGTGGTTCAGAAGGCGAACCGCTTCGAATGAGTGGTACTCATAGTGACATTACTCAACGTAAACTCTCGGAAGACACACTTAAATTTGCGGCTAGTGTATTTACCCATGCTAGGGAAAGTATCGTTATAACTGATACTACGGGGGTAATTATTGATGTTAATGATACATTCACAACAACTACAGGTTACAGTCGTGAAGAAGCAATAGGACAAAACCCCCGCTTTCTTAAATCAGACAGACAATCACCTGCTTTTTATCACAACATGTGGCAAGCTCTTATTGAGGATGGTTATTGGTCTGGAGAAATATGGAACTGTCATAAAGATGGTCAGTTGTATGCTGAAATTAAAACCATCAGTGCCGTGTGTGATGAGCAGGGTAATACTACGCACTTCGTTGCTTTAGGTAACGATATTACTCGTCTTAAAGAGCATCAAAATCAATTAGAACGAATTGCTCATTATGATGTGCTCACCAATTTACCTAATCGGGTTTTACTTTCAGATAGATTAACTCAAGCTATGCGGCAATGCACTCGTCATGAAAACTCACTGGCCGTTGTATTTTTAGATCTTGATGGATTTAAAGCAGTTAATGATAATTACGGCCACGATATGGGAGATGCTTTACTAATTGCCTTGTCTACTCATATGAAAGGAGCCCTACGCGAAGGTGATACGCTAGCACGCATTGGCGGAGATGAATTTGTCGCTATATTAACAGATTTGGAAAATTCAACAGTAATAGATGATTGCGAGCCTGTTTTAGAGCGATTTTTACTAGCTGCTTCAGAACCTGTTACTATTAATGATGTGGTTTTAAATGTGTCAGCAAGTATTGGCGTTACTCTTTATCCTCATGACGGTGTTGATGCTGACTTGCTCATTAGACATGCCGATCAAGCCATGTATATGGCTAAAGAATTAGGTAAAAATCGTTATCACTTATTTGATACTGCTCAAGATGGTGCTGTAAAAATACAGAGGGAGAGCTTAGAAGCGATTAGAAGCGCACTCGATAATGAGCAATTTGTCTTACATTATCAACCCAAAGTTAATATGAGAACAGGCACTGTTATTGGCGTTGAAGCCCTCATTCGTTGGCAACATCCTGAGCGAGGCTTAATTTTTCCTATCGACTTTCTACCTGTCATTGAAAATAACCCCATGATGATTGAATTGGGCGAATGGGTTATCGACACAGCTTTAACACAACATAGCCAATGGAAATTAGCAGGCCTAACACCATCGATTGGTATCAGTGTTAATATTGCTGCGGTGCAGTTGCAACAACCTGATTTTACTCAAAGGTTAACCTATTTACTCGAAGCGCATAGCGACGTAAAACCTCACTATTTAGAACTGGAAGTACTAGAAACCAGTGCCTTAGATGATGTTCAGCATGTCTCTACTGTGATGAATGCTTGCATGGCCTTAGGCGTTAATTTCGCTTTAGATGATTTTGGTACAGGATACTCTTCTCTTACCTATCTTCGACGATTACCGGCAAGCCGAATTAAAATAGACCAAAGTTTTGTTCAAGATATGTTGGTTGATATTGACGATTTGGCAATTATTGAAGGCGTTATTGGGTTAGCTAAATCATTTAAACGAGAAGTGATTGCCGAAGGGGTGGAAACAATAGATCACGGCGTTATGCTATTACAACTTGGTTGTGAATTAGCCCAAGGTTACGGCATTGCTAAGCCGATGCCCGCTGCCGACATCCCAACTTGGATCCAAAGCTGGACACCCGATATAAGCTGGAAAGAGTAGACTTTATAGCTTTGAAACAAAGTTGCTTTCAACTTAAGCAAGCAAGAAATTCCAGGTAAAACACAATAAAGCGTATGCAAGTTATCGGTTAACCACTCTAAAACGATTGCTAACCGCCTACTCCATTTCATATTTCTTTAACAATTACGTCAAAAAGCATTCACGTAATTGTCACACCCTCCCCTTACTTTATAAGCGTTTTAATTCACACTATTGGAAATAACATGCTTAATCTAAAAAAAAGAAAAATCGCTGCATTAGTATCAATTGTACTAGGCACCTCAATGTTAGTCGCTTGTAATGGAAATGACGGTTCCAACGGCACAAATGGAATGAACGGCATCGACGGCGAAAAAGGCGCTGACGGCCAAAACCTCACTAATGCGGCTAAATTAATGCGTTTAGCAACAGTACCTGTAGGGGCTGAAATAACAGGTATGTTTTTATCAGACAATGACGAACTATTTTTCAATGTTCAACATCCTTCCGACTTATCAGGAAACAGCACTAAAGCGCAAGTGGGTGTAGTAACAGGATTTGACTGGAGCACATTAGATCCGATGACTACCGAGTTATCTGCCCCATCAACAGATGAGGAAAAGCTTGCTGTACGTCTAATTGCTGGTAACTATCAAGTGTTAGGTGAAGCGGGTGATACCTTTAACAATCAACTGCCTCACGGCTTAGGTTCAATTAATACTGCTGATGAAGTAACAGAGATCAAACAGTCACAAGATCCTGACTTTAACGCGTTTGTTCCTACTTCTGCCAATGGAGATACCGGATTTTTATTTACTGCTTGGGAAGATAGACCTGGCGCAATGAGTCGAATTGAATTAACAAAAGCTGATGATGGTAGCTGGATTACTGGCAACGCAATGAATGTCGATTTTTCAACGGTATTAGGAACACTCATTAATTGCTTTGGCACTTTATCTCCATGGAATACTCCTTTAACGTCAGAAGAGAATTACGAAGCGGAAAATACGGCCCAATGGAATAACAAAGACTACCTAGACGGTTACCCAAGCTACCCAGATATACAAAACTTACAAACCTATCTTGGTAGTTCAAGCTTACCTAACCCTTATGACTACGGCTATATCGTTGAAATAACAAACCCTACCTCTGCAAGTCCAACACCAGTAAAACACTTTACTTTAGGTCGCGTTGCTCATGAAAACGCTGTGGTAATGCCTGATTGGAAAACGGTTTACACCACTGATGATGGTTCTAATAAAGCTTTCTATAAGTTTGTCGCCACCACTGCAGGCGATCTGAGTGAAGGTACATTATATGCGGCAAAATTAACGCAAGATGCCACTAATAATCCTGCTAAAGCAGGTTTTGATATTCAGTGGATTGAGCTAGGCAGTAGTAACAACATGGAAATTAAGACATGGATCAACTCATATAATGGCATCACTGAAGCTGACTACCAAGACGGAGCGACAAGTTACATCAGCCAAGCTGAAATTGATAACTGGGCAACCACAGGCACTGGTGATGATAGATATGCTTTCTTAGAGACATTGCGTGCTGCAAAAGCAAAAGGTGCAACTACCGAGTTTCGTAAAATGGAAGGTGTTGTTATAAATTACGATGCCGTTGCTAGTGGAACACTGCCTTATATGTATGTAGCCATGTCAGAAGTGAGTAAGGGTATGGTAGATAATGCCGGTGATATTCAACTTGATGATTCAGCCTACTGCGGTGTAGTCTATCGTTTTGGTGTGCAACAAGACTTTAATGTTAATCGCATGGAACCAGTCGTTGTTGGTGGCGCTTACAACGCCGAAGGTGATGCACAAGGTAACAGGTGTGATGTTAATGCTATTTCAAACCCTGATAACTTAGCCGTAATGGATGATGGGCGCGTATTAATTGGTGAAGATACTAGTAAACATGTTAACAACGCACTCTGGATGTATAACCCACAAGGTGAGTAAGCACCCACATTGAGCATGAAAATTCAGTCGTTGATTACCAAATCAATTTAAAAAGCTCGGTAATCAACGTCTAAATCAACAAGTGAAGATATCGATCATTTATAGCTCAAAATGCCCAGAGCGCTCTGGTTGATAGGTTACTTGACTAACTTTCACTAATAACTCCCCACCACCAGGTTTAGGCCATGAAATTTCATCGCCCTCACTCAAGCCTAATAATGCACTACCAACAGGAGCTAAAATAGAAATATTCTTTCCTTCTTTAGCTATATCTTCAGGATAAACTAATGTTAAAGCAAACTCTTTCTGGGTTGATTCTACAGTAAAAATAATAGTAGAGTTCATAGTCACAACATTACTAGGAACTTTATCTGGGGGAACAATACTTGCTCTATCTAATTCGATAATAAGCTCATCTAAACTAGGATAAGATGCATCATCTAAAGACTCAATTAAGCTTTCCAAACGTTCAGCATCGATTGATGAAATTGTGATATTCGGTTTTTGCATTATTCATTACTCCAATCAAATCTATTAATTTTTTAATATTATAAAAACTTCAGGGAATAGATCATCTTATCAAGTAATAATTCGACTAGCGAGAATAATACATCAGGAGAATTCGACTCCTTCATTATTTTTAATATTTGCGAATCAATTCGTCGTACGAAGATATTATTTTTGGTATAGAATGTGTTCTAAAAGAATTGTCTAATTCTGAGAATTAACTTATAACTATTAATCTAGAAGTTTTTTAAACCTCATTTAGAGAATTATATTTAATCAGTCAATTAACACTATTAAACATCCACCTTGTTTGTTATTTGGCAAACTCCAACTAAAAAATATAAGCGCGGTAAAATGAACAGTACCATTTGGAACCAGTTATTAGGTATTACTGAACAATTAAATGACAACACATTATCAAAAGAAGAGTCGGTAAAGCTGCTTATAACACAATTAGCATCTATTGATGTTACCTATGACCGTTCATTTGATCCTGCAGACAATTTTGAAGAATTTGTGGCCGTCGCATTATGCAAAACAATTACACACACTTTAAACGATTAAGTACGTTATCCTAATCTTTCCAACGGTCTTTAATTACTAATATTTTATCGAGTTGCTGCTCAAAACAATCAACTACTTGTGGATCAAAGTGCTTACTTTTTTGACTTCTTATAAACTCCATCGCTTTCTCAATCGACCAAGCATCTTTATAAGGGCGTACGCTCGTTAATGCATCAAACACATCAGCTAGTGCAACAATTCTTCCTTCAATGGGAATTTCTTCTGCTTCTAACTGATTAGGGTATCCTGTACCGTCCCATTTTTCATGGTGAGTTAACGAAACCAATTTAGCCAAAGCGATTAACTCTGAATCAGACTCTCCTAGAATTTCAGCACCTATCTCAGGGTGCTTTTTCATTATGGCAAACTCTTCATCTGTTAGTTTCCCAGGTTTTAACATAATGCTATCGGGAATACCGATTTTACCCACATCGTGCATTGGCGCTGCATTAAATAAATTTTCCGCTTCAGCTTCTGAAAAGCCATAGGCCAAGGCCACTACTCGAGAGTAATGGCTCATGCGCATTACATGCATACCTGTTTCATTATCTTTATATTCTGAGGCACGTCCAAGTCGCTGAATAACTTGCAAGCGAGTTCGCCTTAACTCTTCCGCGTCAACCAAAGATAAATGGGTTTTCACTCTGGCTTTAACAACCGCAGGAGAGATAGGCTTAGAAATATAATCGACAGCACCAAGATTTAACCCTTTAGCTTCATCACTTGGATCACTTAATGCTGTGACAAAAATAATAGGGATACTTTTAAACTTAGGGTTTTGTTTTAGCTGTTCGCATACTTGATAACCGGTCATTTCGGGCATCATAACATCCAATAAAATTATATTGGGCAGCTCTTTTTCAACTAAGCGTATGGCTTCTTGGCCACTTTTTGCAAAAATCAATTTATAGGTATCGTTCAATAATTGATTAAGCACACGTAAATTGGCGGGTTCGTCGTCAACAACTAAAACAGTCGGTTTAATATCTCGCATTATATTCTCAGTTTGTTTTTCCATTACTCCTCCAATTCACTAAGCAAACTAGTGATTAACTCAGCCGCGTGTGGGAAATCAAAATCATTACACGCATGAATAACTCCATTAATTTTACTCGCGTTAATCGACTCAAATGTTTGTAATTCATCTAAAAGTGCTTCATCGAATTCATTATTTTTTACACAATTCTCAAGCTTTTGTAAAACCCCAATAACTTCATTCGTATTATCTGAATCTACCAACAAGCCAGTTAAACCGGCTTCATCACTGCCGTCATTCATTTTACTTACACAGTTTTTTATCGCCAGAAATTCTACTTCTATCGCAGCCACATGCGCTTGACATAACACGAAATCTGCTACTTTGATGGCTTGCTCTAGGGCGTCGAACATCGCCATAAATCGATTTAAGGCGAGGTTACCGACACTTCCTTTAAACTTATGTGCTAACTCAGCTAAACTTTGCCAATTTTCGTCTACAACATGCTGATTTAAATTTAATATTTCAGACTGAGACGCTTGGATAAATCGACCTATTTCAGTAAATAAATTAGTCTTAGAACCCCAAAGAGCAACACCCGCATCAACATCTATCTTTAACGTCGACTTATCAATAGATTCTGAGGTATCAAGCGATACATTAGTGACTTTAAGCACGCTAGAGATCTCAGTAAATAATTGTCGTATATCAATGGGCTTATTTGCAAAACCATCCATTCCAGCTTTCTCAGCTGACACTCTATCTTGAGGTAACACACTAGCTGTCAGTGCAATAACAGGCATACGTCCTAAACCATTAAGCGCTTCATACTCTCTTCGCAATTTAACCGCGGTTAATCCATCCATAACAGGCATTTGAATATCCATTAATACCAATTCAATCGGGTTATTCTCAAGTTGCAGTAACGCTTGTTCACCATCTCGGGCTTCATAAACAGTATGGCCATATCGTTTCAATATTAAAGACAATAGCTCAATGTTCTGATCAATATCATCAACGACCAATATGTGTAATTTAGGTAACGCTTGATAGCCTTGTTGCTCGACTACCTTATCCATAAATTCAATCGGCGTTAAAGGGAGAATAAAACTAAATTCAGAACCCTCTCCTTCAATACTGGTCGCTGAGATTTCACCGCCCATTAATTCAACCAACTGTTTACTGATAGTGGTACCGAGACCCGTGCCACCAAAACGCCGACTCATTGACTCATCCGCTTGTGCAAAGGCATCAAAAATAGTCTCAAGCTGAGCAGCAGACATTCCAATACCGGTATCTTTAATAGAAAATTTGAATAGTCCTGTTTCTACTCTTGAGATAGTGATATTAATGCTGCCTTGTTCGGTAAATTTTATCGCATTACCCAATAAGTTAGTTAAAACTTGGCGCAATCTATCTGGCGCACCATTAAAGTACCCTTGCGCTTGCAGTTTAATATTAAGGTTGAGTTCTATACCTTTATTTTGTGCCTCTAACCATAATGTTGACACAACAGCATCCACTTCTTCTACAAGTGAAAAGTCGCGAAGTTCAAGTTGAAACTTACCCTTTTCTAACTTGGCACTGTCGAGTAAATCATTCAAAATGTGTAGCAATGATTTTGCCGATTGGTTAATAGTTGTCAGGTGTTTATGTTGGCTAGCACTCATACCACTATCGAGCAAAATATCACTAAAACCAATAACTGCATTCATTGGCGTACGAATTTCATGGCTCATATTGGCTAAAAATGCTGAACGAGTTTCCGCGGCTTTTTCTGCTTTGTCTTTAGCCGCTATAAGCTCTGATTCCATTGCTTTGCGATCACTAATATCCATAATAAAACCATCAAGATAATAATCATCACTGTTTTCTACTTTAATGGCTCGACCATAACCAAGCATCCACTTCACGGTGTTGTACCTGTCGATCAATCTAAACTCAAGCTGATAACCATTTGGGTTGTGTAAATCGGCTGAAGCAATAATGTGTAAATCTTCAGGATGAACAAAATCCCCTAAGCTTCTTTTTGGCTCAGGCATTAGGAAATCCGCTGCTGGATACCCTGTTATTTTTTCAACTTCATCACTAATAAATAAATTGGGCCAGCCCGGTACATCCAAACATCGATATGCTATACCTGGAATATTAGTCAATAATGAGCGAATTCTCATTTCATTGTCACGTATCGCATTTTCCATTTTTAAGCGATCACGCAAGTCTGAAATAAATGCCACAAACATATGTTGATTGTTTAATTTTACATGACCAATACCAAGTCGCATGGGAATAGTGTCACCACTTTTGGTTTTCGCCTCAACTTCACGCCCACTACCAATGATTTTAGCCACGCCAGTTTGTATATAGTTTTGAATGTATTGATCATGATTATGTTGAAATGGCTCTGGTACAATTATTTTGACATTTTTACCAAGTAATTCATCACTTTCCCAGCCTAATAACGTGGTTACCATTTTATTAATACTGACAATAATGCCCTTTGCATTGATGGTAATAATTCCATCAACGGCGGTGTCCATAATCGCGGTTAACCGTCGTTCACTTTGTAGCGCTTCAGCAGAAATATCTTTGTATCTAAAGACCAAGTTAACAGCCAAAACAACAGCAATAATAAAAATAGTAATCGTAGTAATACCAATGGCTAAATAAAACGAAATATCATTCGTTTGATTGGTCATTTCAAAACCTGGTGGCAAGATAAAACGCGCTGCGGCCATTCCGGTGTAATGCATTCCAGAAATCGCACTTCCCATTACGCAACTCGATATCGCCATTTTTGTATTCGCGCTTAAATTAATATTACCGACTTTATCAAGACCAAAGCTTATCCAAAGTGACAAAATAGCCAATACCACAGCAACCAGAATAGACACTGCAAACATAAACAAGTCATATCGCAATAAAGGCGCCATCTCCATAGAAGCCATGCCGATATAATGCATCGTCCCAATACCTGCACCAACCAAAACACCACCAATAACTAATTGTGAGGCATGAATGTTATCTCGGGTAATTAAATTTAACGCAATCCAAGAAGCCGTTACAGAAGGGATAATAGATAAAGCGGTTAAGTCAAACTGATAGCTGATACTTGTGCAGAGCTTTAATGCCAACATGCCGATAAAGTGCATCGACCAAACACCGCCTCCCAAAGCTAAGCTGCCAATAAATAATGAAATGTGCTTACGTTTAAAGGATGCTGACGCTGCTTGCGATGCCACTTGAAACCCCATATAAGAGGCAAATATTGCAATAGAAATTGATAATAAGACTAACCACGGATTATGCTCTGCAACCGCCAGCAAGCTAGCGTCAGAATATTGAAAAAGCTCAAGAATTTTATTTTGCATTTGTAGGTAAAATCCAATAAATGGTGTTAAAACAAGTCGTGTTTTATCCACTTAAACTATGTAAAAATTAAACGATGCTAAAAGAGTGTACTGCAAGCTAAAGTGAGACGTCCTGTCATCTTATTAACAGCTACTTAGTTTGTTCATAACACACATTATAAAGGTAAACTCGCCACTTCTATTGATACCATACGTAAAAATAACTTAAACATAAAGCGATAAACATGCTATTTACCACGCTCAGTCATAAATAATTTTTTTTATAACTTTTGTAATGAGTTAAGCAAGCTTAATTCTTGGGAGGCGAGTAAAGTAGTAGGGTGATTATTGCCTAGTTTGTTATTGCACTTCTCTAACGCTTCTTGCGCCAAAATTAGCGCTTGATCATAGTGATTCATTTGACGTAATAATGTAGCTAAACTAATTTGTGTCTTCAAAGTATCAATGTGATCACCACCTAACACTAACTTTCGCTCCTTCAATGTTTGTCTCATCAAACGCTCAGCTGCCTTTTCTCGGTTAGTGCGACTTAATACCTTAGCTAAGGTATTTTTAGCACTCAAAACCTCTGGATGATGATGACTAAAAACTGCACTGGCTACAGTTATGTGTTCGTTAAGCAACTGCTCTGCTTCTTGAAATTTTGCTAATGATTCTTTGGTTACCGCTAACAGCCTCATGCAATTTAGAGTATATGGGTTGTTAACTGTAGATTGCGCGAGCCATTCATCAATACACAATTGTAAATACTGCTCCGATGTTAACCAATCACCTTTTGCTTGATAGAGCTTTCCTAAATTTTCTAACGAATACAAAGTATGACGATAATGTGGTCCAAATAACTGCTTTCGCTGTAAATAAACATCATTAAAAAGAGGTTCAGCTTGTTCAAAATTCCCCATATTTAAATAAAACGTTGCGAGGTTATCTATCGCACCTAAAGTGTCTTGATGATCTTCACCTACTAACTTTTTACTTAATGAAATCGTTTCTAAAATTATAGGCAGATTTTTCGTATGATCTGCTTTTAATTCATATAAACGACTGACATTAAATAAAATACCAAGATAGTCTTTTCCCAGATCTAATTGATTACGTTTATATATCGATAAAGCGCGCATTAAGTGCTTTTCTGCTGGAGGGATTTTCCCTAAATCTATGTATATGGTACCTAATGTTTTATGAAGTAATGCATTTACATAAGGCTGATTACGCAAATTATTTTGTTCTCTCTTGTCTAAATCTAAACTTGCTTTAGCTAGCACATCTTTCACTAACATTTCTTTTCCATCCAAAAAGTATGGACTCTGGGAAAAAAACATATCGGTTAGAAACTTAGAAATGGCTTGAGTTTGATTACTTTTTGAAACGGCAATATCACGCTCAACCGCAAGTTGCTTCGATTGCAACCAAGTTAACAAACTAGAGCCAAAAACAGCAATAACTACCAAAACGGCTAAAGTTTTTTTTCTATTTTGATATCGTTGAGATTTTAAAATAAAACTAATTTCATTGTTATTTAAACTAATCGCACTTCGCTGAATAAGCCTAAGCCCATCTTTTACTTTGTGTCTAGAATTCAGCAATGCATCATTTGATTTATGATTAATCAACCAATATTGGCAATCATCGGCAAGTTGTTCACGCTTTTGTATTGCCGTGCTATTTTCTTTAACCCAACGAGTAACTCTTTGCCAATTCACGAGTAATGCTTCATGTGCAATAGTAATAAATTGCACATCATCTCTTGAAATTAAAACACTGCTACCGCGTACTATTGAAAAATAACTACGTTGTTCACCCTTTGCCGTTTGTAAAATAGTAGTAAATAGCTGAGCGCTAAGAAAATATTGAATAAATTTTTGTTCGTTGTCTTCTTTAAAAAATGACAGTGGAACTTTACGAGAGGTCACACTATGTTTATCGTCGTGATCTATCCTCACTAACGCATGCATTATTTTATCCCAACACCCTTGCACCTTATAAGGTAAGCTATTAAAAACCTTTTCCGCTTGTTGAGCTATGGCTCCTTCAATCCCCCCCATCTTATGATATGCCGAAATCAGTAATTCATTGTCTTGACTACGTTGTTGATAAAGCCTTTCTAGCGTGTATTCTAATAACGGCAAAGCATCTGGGTTTTTAATCGCCGCGGCCAATAAAATATCATCGAGTTGTTCTCCACTCGTTTCATCATGCTCAAATGTAAGCCCGGCAGCTAATGCAGGATTTCGAATTATCTGGGTGAGTTCTAGCGGACTAGCTACTTGTAAGTCGTATTGAACGCCAGCGGTCTTTAAATCAAGAAACCCTTCAACATCAAGACAACGACTGTAAAAATCGTTACGCAGCATAGCAATACATAAAAGCGCTTTATATTGTGATAAAAGCTTTAAACACAGCACAAGACTACTTTTCGATAAATCGCTTAAACTGTCGTCTAATAAAAACTGTTCAAATTGATCCACCACTAATAAGCAGTAGTTTTTTGGCTCGTTTATTCGATCATTGGGTACTGGTGCTTCTTTTGATTTTATCGCTATAAGCGTATCAGTTATCAATTCTGGTGTTTCTTCTACACGCGCAATTAGGTCATCTAACTCAAGATCTGGCTTAATTAGCCCTAACGAATTAAGAGAATGTAACAGGCTTGCAATGGGAGACTCATGAGTATTTTGATGTGGCGTTATAATAATATGTTGGGTAACACGTATTTCTGAAAATCCAGTATGACTACTTAAAAAAGGCAAGACACCTGCGCGAATAAGTGATGACTTACCACTACCGCTCTTTCCTAAAAGCAAAAGAAAATGGCAATGCTGATCAATACAATATGTCAGGCTTTGAATAACCTCAGCAATAGCTTTTGTTCGGCCAAAGTAAATTGGGCTATGAATAATCTCAAAAGTATTTAAACCTCTATAGGGTGAACCTTGTGTCCATTGCTCAATATTAAGAATTTCAGGAGCTTGTTTTGAGGGTTTTATCAATGAGACATCAGCGATAATTTTATAACCACGCCGATGAATTGTTTCAATATAACTTGGTTTTCGAGAGTTACAGCCGAGCTTTTTTCTTAAGCCAGCAATACACTTTTGCACAGGGGCATCACCATAAAAGGTACCAGCCCAACAAGCAATAAGTAGTTGCTCAGCACTTATAGTTTGTGTGGAGTGTTGACAAAGATAAACAAGCACATCCATCATTTTAGGTTCGATTGTATAGCTTTTTTCTTTATCAGAAATTTGGTTTAAGCTGCTTTTTACCGTCCACTTACCTAAGGTAAAAAATTCCTGTTCCTGAATTGGTAAAAACTCGCTCACCTTTTTCACGTATCATCCATTGATAAACATCCAAATATAATTGGGTGACTGGAGTATAGAATAATCGTACAAATTTCATACTAAAATATCGAAAATAAATAAAAAAAGTGATGGTAAGGAAACCGTAAGTACTTTTTGCTTTGTTTACGTGATACTGAGCTCAGTTGAAGGAAGTTGTAACTAAATAAACACTAAAATTAAGGAGAATTACGATGAAAAATATCTTTATCACATTAATAATCCCATTAACGCTAATGTCAGGATTGTTACTTACACCAACAGTAGTAGAAGCCGTTATTATCAATGCGCAGTCAACCCATGACAATCAAAAAAGTGTTTGGAATGCAGACTTGTCAAAACGCGCCTTGTTTACTAAAAAACATAACACTCAGTATTTGTCTATTTTTAATAGCCAAGGCGAGTTATTAACTGAGCACCTCATACCCAGAGCAAAAAATCTAAGTAATATTACGTGGGCGGCAAACAATCAATACCTTACTTTTACTGAAAATGATCGTAACTTATGGTTATTCTCGCTCAAACAAAACAGTAGCAAGCTTATTGATAGCATACGTCGAGATGACGATGCCAAAAAATTTAATGCCCAATGGTCACCAAATGGGCAATGGCTACAATATTTATCCAGTATAAACTCACGTCACCTTGCAAAGGTATACTCTATTAAACGTAATCGCTCATATATTTTACCAGTAAACTCTACCCAAATTGCCACAATCAATTGGCAAGATGACAGCAATGATTTATTAATAAAAACGGAAGGCACAATTGAAAATGAAGTTGAAATGTCGTCGTTGTATGGCATTAAACTCATTGTAAAAGCAGACGCGCAGATTGCTTTATTACAATAATAAACGCAATATTTAACCTGAGCTTAAAAAAATATTTAAGTGAAGTAATAACGGTTTCAACAGATCACGTTTACTTAGGTGGTTACACCTTGAAGTAATCGTGATCAAGTACGCTGTCAGTATTGCTGTTATGGCATTTTTTTACAGTCCATTTTAGCTGTGTCATAGCCCCAAGTAATTTGTGCTTCACCTTGGTGTTCCCACAATGTTTCATTACGGCCCTGATATTTACTGCCACTTGCACTGGGTTGTAAAAACATTAAAGAAACGCTATCACCACGTTCTGCAATTAATGTTTTGGGTGTTGTGTCAAAATACATCGCGATGACTTCATTACGAGGCTCTGAATTGCATACATATTTAATAGCCTCACTATGAGAAACTAAACGATATTTTGCTTGTAATGTCGCGATACGGTGTTGATATTCGCCTAACGTGCATTGACGCTTGTTATCGCTTTTCCAGCATTCATTACGCCCCTTGAGCCAACCTCGTTGTTGAGCTTTTAACATCGGCGGTTGTTCATTTTTTGCTTGGTTCAGTGCTTGGGCATAAGTGCTCGCTAATTGTTGATCTAATGCTGACAATTCTTTATCGCCGCATATCAGTATTTCAATACTGCCTTGCGCTTTTTCACAGGCAAACGAAGGGCCCGACTCAAGATTTCCTTTAAATGAAGCCGAGTTATTCACTAATTTATCTATATATTGACACCATGCATGAGTATTGCGTTTAGGCACGCTGGCATCGCCTCTAACGCCTAATTTAAATTCAATAACCGATTGCCATTCATCAGAGCCAACATCAGGTCCGTGATCTGCTCCATCGCCTGATAACACCTTACCCTCTATAGAGTGTTTCCACGCGTTTGAGCATAAAGCTTCGCCATTTTCAGCAGGCTTGTTATTCATACCACTCGCATATACTGAACTTGCAATAACAACAACTAATAAGACTAACCATCGACTTATAACATTTGGATTTTTATCTTTCATTTTAATCGGTACTCGTATTAGGCAATACGCTTTGTTAAACGTTGGTTGATAATGTTTCTAGAGTGCTAACAATAATCGTTAGCAGCATAATTAATCAAATACAGTATAGCAGGCAATAGGTTTGTTCAAGCTTAAGGGAGTTCTTTGCCGTGTCGAGATAAGTATTAACTAAATTAAGTATAAAAATTATTGAAAAAAAACTTGATCTAAATCAACAACAGTTTAAACTTTCAGAAATTACTGAAAGTTCAGAACTTAAATTATGATCATGACCGAAAAAATCGAATCCTTTGTAATGCATTGTGGAGAAATGGGCAGTCGCTGGGGCTTTAACCGCACCGTTGGACAAATGTATGGTTTGTTAATTATTCATGATGAATCACTTAGCGCTGTACAAATTTCTGAAGCACTTAATATATCACGCGGTAATGTCAGCATGGGTATCAAAGAATTACAGTCTTGGCGCTTAGTTCAAGTACAACATAAGCCTAAAGATCGTAAAGAATACTACTCGCCTGCAGGTACAATCTGGGAAATGGCAACACGGGTATTTGAAGAGCGTCGTAAACGTGAAGTTGACCCAACATTATCGTTATTACGCGACAACTTATTAGATGAACCTGCTAATGCGCAAGAGCAATATGCCCAAGATAAAATGCATGAAATTCATGATTTATTGGAAACCATTACTCATTGGGCATCAGAGTTACAAAGCCTAAGCCCTGACAAGCTCAACACTTTAATGAAATTGGGCGCAGGTGTAACCAAGGTTATTGATATGAAAGATAAGTTTCTCAAAAAAGGTTAATACGTTTTCTGTACTTTCCAAGACATTTAGCCTGCTTCAAACAGGCTAGGTTAATATTTTCACCCGATAATATTGAATTATTGTTTAACAAAATTTATGGAGTAAATTATGTTAGAAACATTAATGCTTTCGCGCATACAGTTTGCCGCTAACATCAGTTTTCACATCTTGTTTCCCACAATTACCATAGCGCTAAGCTGGTTTTTATTCTTCTTTAAAGTACGCTTTGATCAAACACAAGATCCTGTTTGGATGCGTGCATATCGCTTTTGGGTGAAAATTTTTGCCCTTACATTTGCCATAGGTGTTGTCACAGGCATTACCATGTCGTTTCAATTTGGCACTAACTGGCCAAAATTTATGGAAACCGTTGGTAATATCGCAGGGCCCTTATTAGGGTATGAAGTATTAACCGCTTTCTTTCTAGAAGCAGGGTTCTTAGGCATTATGCTCTTCGGTATAGATCGCGTTTCAGCCCGTATCCATACTTTATCCACCTTTATTGTTGCCGTTGGCACTAGCTTGTCGGCTTTTTGGATATTGGCATTAAACTCTTGGATGCAAACACCACAAGGTTATGAAATGCGTGATGGTGTTGCTTTCCCAGTCGATTGGTTAGCCATTATTTTTAACCCTTCATTCCCTTACCGATTGTCGCATATGTTAATCGCATCAGGATTAACCGCAGCCTTTTTAGTTGCTGGTATTAGTGCTTATCGTTTATTAAAAGGCGATGATAAAAGAGCGCCTAAATTAACACTAAAAATAGCCTTAACCGTTGCGGCACTACTTGCTCCCGTACAAGTATTAATTGGCGATTTGCACGGCTTGAACACCTTAGAACATCAGCCGCAAAAAATTGCCGCAATGGAAGGAATTTGGCACACCGAAAGCGGCGCACCCTTATTATTATTTGCATTGCCTGACGAAAAACAAAAAACCAACCATTTTGAAATAGCTGTTCCTAACATGGCGAGCTTTATTTTAACCCACGACTTCAATGGTGAAATACAAGGATTAAACGAATTCGAAGGAAATCACCCTCCTGTTGCTCCCGTATTTTTTGCTTTTAGAATTATGGTTGGATTAGGCATACTCATGCTTGTTATTGCTTGGTTTAGTCGCGTTACCTTATGGCGGAAAGATCAATTACCTCCTTGGTTATTAAAAGCACTGGTCGTGATGAGTTTTTCAGGTTGGATTGCCACATTAGCAGGTTGGTATGTCACCGAAATTGGTCGACAACCTTGGCTAGTAACCGGCGTATTAACCGTAAAAGATGCGGCAACTGATATAGCTCCCGCCAACGTTGGCTTGACACTTACTATGTATTTACTCTTGTACGTAGTCATTATGGCCGCTTATTTACACACGCTTTTTACTATGGCAAGTCGCGCGGTAGAAATTGAAGAAATAAGTGAAGAAGATCGAATAAAACCGGTAATTGTGACACCCGCTAAAAAGGTTAAGGAGTAAATCATGTTTGAAGCCAATACATTAGCAGTAATTTTCGTCTCATTAATGGGGCTCTCTGTTTTACTCTACGCTATTTTGGATGGTTTTGATTTAGGTGTTGGTATATTGCTTCCCCTTGACCAAAAAAATAGCGCCGACACTATGATTGCTTCCATAGGCCCTTTTTGGGATGCTAACGAGACTTGGTTAGTACTGGCAATTGGTTTGTTACTGATTGCTTTTCCTGTTGCTCATAGTTATATATTTAAAGCGTTATACCTACCCACAGCGGTTTTGTTGATCAGCTTAGTGTTACGTGGTGTTGCCTTTGATTTTCGTGCTAAAGCTGCTTTTAGTCATAAACCGACCTGGAATAAAGTCTTTAAAGCCGGCTCTTTAATTGCGGCATTAAGTCAAGGCTACATGTTAGGCATGTATGTAATGGGCTTTGAAACAACAATGGCCGCTTATAGCTTTGCTATTTTAAGTGCATTAGGTGTCGCTGCCGCCTATAGCTACATTGGCGCTTGTTGGCTCATCATGAAAACCGAAGGAGAGCTACAAGTACAAGCGGTGGCGTGGGCGAAAAAATCAGGCTTAGTATGCTTTTTAGGTATTATTGCCGTGTCATTGATTAACCCCATTATTCACCCCGACGTTTACCAAAAATGGTTTACTTGGCCAAATACCGTATTAGTGCTATTGCTACCTTTAGCTTGTTTTTCTTTGTTTGTTTTTAGTCTCATTCAATTAAAACAATTACCTAAAGTAAATGACAAAGGCTGTTGGCGACCATTTGTAGCCGCTGTGGTTATTTTTATTTTATGCTTTATTGGATTAGCTTTTAGTTTTTTCCCATATATTGTACCGAACCAGCTCACCATTTGGGAAACTGCCGCCGCACCTGAGTCGCTCAGCTTTTTACTATGGGGGACGATCATCGTTGTTCCGGTAATTTTTAGTTACACCGCATTTTCGTATCGCGTATTTTGGGGAAAGGTTAGAGAGTTGAGGTATCACTAATAATATAATAATACTGTTGATACTCTGTTTATTTAATATCAAAGATGCTTTACTAAGACTGTAAATAAAGGAAATTTAAAATATACCTTAATATATTATTAATAATTTGGAGAAATTATGAGTGCGCGTAAAACGATTATTGCAACGTCTATCATTGCTGCTACAAGCTTAATCAGTTGTACTGATGCCAATGATTCCTCTGCCACAACTCAGGAATATCACAAGCAAACTGCAGTTACAGCCGATACCTACATTCATGCCGAAGTTGATGGTCGCATGGCAACATTTCAAAAACGTGCAGGTAGTATAAACAATTTTTATTTATTCCCTAGACCAACACCAACAGACAACCAACCGGTAGTACGAATGAACCGTGATACCATGTACGGTGGGGGTACTATCGACACAGCTGGCGGCGCATCTATTACAATTCCAGAAATACCTGACAATCGTTATTTTTCAGTGATGATCATAGATAATGACCATTACACAGTAGATGTACTCACTGAACCCGGAACACATATTATTCCTGAAGGAACAACTAAATATGTTTTTGCCGTACCTCGTGTTCAAATATACGACATTCACGATGAAGCTGAAATTGCAAAAGTATTAGGCTTACTCAAACAATTTTCAATTAAAGCGCAAAGTGCAGATCCCATCTCGCCTAATTGGGATTGGGAAAGCATGTTTACACTGCGAGGACAATATGAAAAAGAGTTTGTTAAATTTAAACAGTACCCTGCAGATTGGCAAGAAACTAAAGCATCTGGCAAAGTTAATGAAAAAACCCGTCACTTAGCTGTTGCTGGTGCTTGGGGATTATTTCCCGAATGGGAATCGGCTTATATTAACTATAATGGCGGCGAAGCGTCTGATCAATGCTATACCGCAACTTATAACGTACCAGAGAACAATGCCTTCTGGTCAATCACGGTGTACGGTAAAGATGCTTTCATGAAGAGCGATAATGTAACTCTTACCCCAAGTAGTACCGTGTTTAATGACGATGGTACTTTCACTGCTTATTATGGTTCAGAACAAGTTTGCGGTAATCAAACAAATCGACTTGATATAACCGAAGGATGGAATTACTTAATGCGTATATATCGCCCTGAGGAATCTGTATTAAATCGGGAATATAAACTGCCAGCAGTGAGTCCTTTTAAACCCGAATGAACGGGTTGTAATTATCAAAGAGAAAGTCCTCACAATGATGTAAGGGCCTTATCTTTGCAATACCATCAAGCTAATACCTATTTAAGTCATAACTTTGCTTTTCACCTTATTTTTCTGAAGGGTAAATAGTTTTCCAATCATTTTTCATATCAATTAATGTCCACCCTCTACTTTCTACTTTATCTAAACCTTTATCCAACGTACCAATATGCGATTTTCTATCGTATGCCCATTCACGTTCAGCATCGGTATGATGAACTATCAAACCAAAGCGAAGACTTTTATCATTCGCACCACGACTCACCGTTGTATACTCAAGCATGGCGAGATCACCATCTGAATTACCGCCGGCAAATATAGGTCGACGACCAATATGTCGATAAATTCCAATAGGTTTACCTTCTTTATCATCAACAAGCACTATTTTAGGATCTTTAATTATTACCGGAATGCCGTTGCGTAATTCATAATGTGAACCTGCTGTACTACCAATAACCTGCTCCGGCGGTATACCATAAACCTTTTCGGTAAATACCCGCATAAAATCAACGCCACCACCCGAAACAATAAAGGTCTTAAAATCGTTTGCTCGTAAATATTGCAACAGCTCAAGCATAGGTTGATAAATCATTGCAGTATATAATTTACCTGTAGAGGGATGTTTAGCGGTTTCACTCCATTGCTTTACCGAAGCAGCAAACGCTTCTGATGTCATACCGGCATGAGAAGCAGAAATAATATTAACTAAATTCTGCTTTCCACCAGCTAATACGCCTTTTATATCATCAGCAAGTACGCTTTTAAAAGGCTCTATAGTTTTCCATTCAGGATGCTTGGGAGCCATTAACTTAATTTGGTAAAAAGCAAAAGCGAGTTGAAAGTATATAGGCTGTTCACTCCATAATGTGCCATCGTTATCAAAAGTCGCTATTCGCTCATTTACGGGTACGAAATTAGGAGAGCTGGTATCAGTCACTTGTTGTACAAAAGCGATAATAGCTTCTTTGGTTTTTCCATCATTCCATGAAGGTAGTGGACTTTCTTGCGCTAGGCTGTTGGTAGTAAAGACTACCGATAGTACAATAATTAGCTTGTTCAACATTCGCATGCATAAATCTCCAAAATTTCGGTTGGTGTATCCGATAAAAATCCTTAAAGTGATAACCTACAACATAAAAATGCGCTGTACTACAGATTACAGTGACCATATTTACGCTATAAAAATAGTTTAGCATAGTTATTTATGATACAGCCCAAGTTATTAGTTTTATCAAAAATCGATATAAATGACTTTAAAAATTAATACAGCGTTAAAATGGTCGTGTTTGAAACGTTAACTTAACCAAGAACCACGCCGCTATTTTTATTTTATATACTGCAGCTAATGATTGAACTGATTCAGGTGAGTTAATCCTGTAATTTTCTGGCTTTGCCTTTGTTCATAAACAACCTCTAGTTGCAGTTACAATGTAACTCATTTGGTGTCTAGCAAAGTATGGGAAGTCCAGTAAATCCAAAAATAAACAGTAATCAATATTTCATATATACATCCCTATATTAATGAACGCCCCACTAAGGAGCTAAAAATTGTTTGCTAAAATGTGAAGCGAATTGGAACCGAGCAAGCAATTAGCAATCCCTTGCTTAATGGGCTTATTAGGCGTTTTTGCACAGGTATTTCTCTTGCATTTGCCGCACTGATAACTTAGCCATTTTTTCGAGAACATCAAGCTTTATATCAGCCAACTTATTAATATACAAACACGATTTACCCAGTTTGTACTTACCTAAGTCATTGAGTAAATCGTCATATTGAGCAAAACCTGGCATTATATATACCACTAAATTTTGCTTTCTAGGAGAAAATGCAATTACTGAAGATTCACCTTCACGTCCGCTCTCATATTTATAGTGATATTTTCCAAAGCCAATTATACTGCCAGTCAAATAAGGTTGGTATCCAGAGGCTTTTTCTAAAATAGGCAGCAACGCAATTGCGTCCAATTTTCTGGTTTCGTTGTCAATACATGATATAAATTTATGGATCTCATCCATTTAACTGATCCTTAATTGTTGAAATGCTAATCCCACCTTAAATTTTTGATCGCTACAGCTTTTTCTTAAGCCTTTTTTCTATTTGCCTTTTTTCCCAATCAGCCCCGAAAAAATTGGTAATTTCAAAAACACTAAGTCCGTGAGAAATAACACCAATTCCCCAACCGATAGCTATCCACCACGCCCAAATATAATTAGGGCTTGTTATTAAGTTTAAAACAAAAAAAGCCCCGACAACGATCCCATAATTAATAAGATGTGAATAGAAATCCTTTATGTCTTTTACATATTCAATTATTTCAATTTCTTTGTCTGAAAGCTTTGTTTGGGTATCCATAACCGTCTCCTGTTGTAAGTCTTTAATATTAACTTCAAAAACAGCAGCTAAAGATTTCAATGATTCCAATCCAGCAGTTTTGCCTCTTTCAATACGTTGAATAGTTCTGACACTCAACCCACTAAATTGAGCAAGTTGCTCCTGAGACCAGCCTTTTTGTATTCTTAATTTTCGAACAATCATTTATATATCCTTTGCTGTAATTCGAAACTGATTATCAACTATATATCCTTGGTTTGGCTACGACACCTACATGACAAAAGCATGACACCTCTTAAATATCAATAGGTTATAAATAGGAAAACACAAATTGCCTTCTCAGGGTAAATAACAGTTGGTTAAAATAAGCGATGCAGGAACAAAAACCAACTACTTCATTATCCTTTTAAATAGCTTATTTTTTATAAAATATTATATTGCATATAGGTACTCATGAGATTTTAAATTACGCAATATCCTAATCCAAGGCGAACAAAGCGGTGTTGCTGAATATAGCCAAATAACTTGGGGACTTATCCAGCGAAATGCTCACCTAAAAGTAATAAATAATACGTTTCATTTATTAGTTGATGATCCTGAGCTAGGGATTAATTGTGATTACATTAGACAAGGTTACAATAAATATCCTCAAGGTAGCCATATAATTTATTACAAAGAATATAATGCCAAATTAACGGGCTAAAAATGCTTGATTAAAATGTGCAGCAAAATGGAACCAATAGCCCTCGTTATTCGAGATAACCTGTTTTTCGATAAGTAGCTGCAACCCATTAAAATTTAAATTTCATTACGAAACATACCTTTCATCTCGATCTAACTCCCAGCCATTTGCCATTTCAAACGAATAAAAAAAGCCCCGTAAACGGAGCTTTATTTATTTGAATATTTGCAGGATTAGTCTATTAAATCCAGAACTTCAAGCCTTTCTTTTGCTAGAATATATCTTGCGCGAACATCATCAATTTGCTCTTGAGTTAATTGCTTACCAAGGGTACGTAGCCCTCCTGAAGCATCATTATGGTGAATTCCAAACGCATATTTAATATATTCCATAAGCAGCGGCTGAGCATCAAGGTATGATATAGAATTCATCGCCTGAGATATTTTGTTTGCCTCAGTCCAATCTCCTTTATTCACATACTCCTGCATAGTAACACTAGCTTTTGGGAATACACAACCAACGCCTGTAATGCCACCGCATGCTCCTGCAAGCCCAGCATGTACAGTTACAGTATCAACACCAGCTAAAATTTTTAACTCTTTATTCTCTAACATCAAGGTTTCAATAACTGAAACATCTGTAGTTGATATTTTAAGCGCCGTTACTTCAGGCAAAGCAGCAAGTCTTTTAAGAATATCGGTTGAAAGCGCATGGTAGCCCGCTGCATCAGGGTTGTTATAAGGCATAATTGTTACGCCTGCCTCTTTTGCAGCTGCTGCCGAAAGTGCGTAGTACGCATACATTTCTTCATCAGAAGGAGCTTCCTTAGTTTTTGGTGGCATCACCATAACTGTATCGACTCCAACCGTCGCTAACTCTTTAACGATTTTGGCAAGCTCTTCTTTCGTTTCTGCTGCAGCGCCACTGATCAATGGAACATTGTATTCTTTAGCAACATAAGAAAGGGCTTTAAGTAAAGAAAGACGTTGTTCAGAGCTTAGGTAGCTATTTTCACCTAGCGTACCAGAACCGACTAGTCCACCCATTCGGCTTCCGCCTTTTCCTTGAACTTTTAAAATATCTGCAGCGTATTTTTGTGTTGCATCAAGATCAATTTCAAGAGCACCGGACTCTGTCTCTTTAAGCCATGTAAACACGGCCGGCATAACCGTATATCGCCAATCTGTACTAGTTGTTTCCATCATTTATCCTGTTGTTTAAAAATCACATTAAATAAAGCATAACATGAATCGTATATAATATACAATATTACAAATGTGTTGGATAAATTATATCAGTTAAATAACATTCAGCAAAGATAGAGGCTTATTCGCTTATGTCCTTAACGGCTTAAGTTAGCGTAGAACAAGTTAGGTTGGTTGTTTTATACGGCCACGATAGGTAACCGGCAAATTAAATTGGCAACCTTAGAGCTATCGTTTTTTAGTGCCACTAACAATATACATAAAATCTCTACATGGTTGATTTTTAAAATTAATAAATGGCATACCTTCAAACATTTCGATAGTTTGAACTGCTGCATTATTTACACGGAACAATCCAATACTTAGAATCACATGCGTAGGTTTGCTGTTCTACCTTTGGGTTTATCTTCTGATAGTAAAATTTAAATGGAGTGAGAGATCAGCCCGCTGTTTTTAATTCTCTTAGCCATTTTTCCTGTGAATAAAAATAGCCTAAAAATTGTATGACTCCCCAAGTCAATTCAGGTACAAACATTACCCATAATATACTGGTAACATCATGTATTAAAAGATAATAAAGCATATTAAAAGAAAACAAAAATCTAGCAAAACTATCGTACAGCCCTAGTATAGGCTCTGCCTTATAAATTCTTATCGCTGACCATATTAAAACAACACTTCCCATCAAATTAACAAAAAATAAGTGCAACGGTTGAAAACGTGGGATTGAACCAGAAAACCCATATTGGGTATGTATATCTGAAAATAAGCCGATATTCCAAACGACTAACACCGGAAATGCAAACGTCATTACCACATCATAAATGGCACTATATCTAACTTTTTTACGGTAAGTCGATGTTTCATTATATCCTCTCTACTGATTAAATTATCTATACTAGCAGAGTATAAACGTTACCCTATAGGACAGAGTCAACATTACATTTGGATGTTTCAAGTTTTTTTTGTAACTGTAACAACTTATTATCTATGAGGTTTAGCTTATTTATTTCGGACTTTATTTGATCTCGTTTCACGTTTATGGCATTAAGAATTACTGATGCTGGCAATCCTTTCTCTATATTAACCCCGACCATTTCAGATTTAATTTCCGACAATTTGAAACCAAAATCTTGTGCCATTTTTATCTGTAGAACTGTCTCTACATACGTTTTATCGTATACCCTATACTTCCTTTCCTCAATGGCTCAGGCATTAACCCAATGGACTCGTAAAACCTAATGGTTTTAGGTGTTGTTCCTGTCAGTGAAGCAAACTCACCTATATACATTATGTAACCTCGTTCCTCGCCTCAAAAAGAGGCAAATAATCATTAGTTAAAATAAGTGTGAAGAGAAAAATTAACTATAAATCCGACATTAGTGCCTTGTTATAAGTAAGTTTACTCTGAAACTTCACGGGTGCTTGCGAAAATATAAATAGACATCACAGCAAAAAAAGAAATTCCCGTAATAGAGGCTCTTTTGAAGTCAATTATTTCAACTGAATTAAAGTACTGAAATAATAACGAACCGGCAAAAGCACCTATACCCACCATTAAACAATTAACTATTTTAGTTTTCATAAACGCACAGCCTTGTAGTAACGCCGAAATAATGTGAAATATCAGTCGGTTAAAACAAGCAATTTAGAAAAAAAAACCAACAGTTATTTGTCCTTACTTTATTCGCTTGTTTAGGTGACTTACTTTGGAGCCTTTTTGGAAAAAAACAATTCCTCAAAAAAATCTATCCAAGAGTCAGTATTTGCTCTTTCATTTTTATCTTTTCTCAACGACTCTTTTTGACGCTGACATTCTGAGAAAACATTTTTCACTGAACCTGTTAGAGGTTCACTGTTTTTACCGTAAGCAATTTTTCGGCATTCATCTGTATCTTTAGATTCGTCACCTAGGTTTGCACATGAAGATAGTAGTGATAACGCCCCAATGACAAAAATAATTTTCATGAAACTAACTCCAAATTCAATTTCAACGAAGCTCACCTTACGCCTTGCTAAGTGACTGATAACAGTTGGCTAAAGTGCGCGAAGAACTAACTGCAGCCAACTGTTATTTTTCCGTTTAAGCAACTTGTAGTGTTTATTGCACTAAACTGTTATCGCCTTTTTAAAAAGCCAAATACACCTTTTGGCAAAGTTGATTCTAACTTTGACCATACATCATATTTATCTCCCACTCGTATTGAGATGGAAATATTATATGCACCAAAAAAACAACATAAACAACCAAACATTGCTATACGATAAATACCTATATCCATTAGCGAAGTAACAACCCATACCCCTGCCAAAAGAAAACCAACAATAAGGAAAAATATCTCTGTCTTTTTAAATTCATTACGACTAGCACTAAACCAACCACTACCTAAATAAAACCGTAGCCAAAGTGGGTAATCCTTGTACTCTTTAACCATTTTATCCATTGAATATAACTCCTGCTCAAGTTCGTCTACATTAATTTCGAATGCAGCAGCAAGAGAACGTAAAGAAGCATAACTAATTCTATGTCCACTCTCTACGCGTTGAATTGTACGAAGACTTAAACTACTTAACTCTGCAAGATTTTCCTGAGATAGGTGTTTTATTTGCCTAAGATTTTTTATAAACATACAAACCTCTTGTTGCCCGGACAAATAATATTTGTTTAAGCATTAAGTCGGTGACGTAAATTTACCGCCTTTATGCCGCCAATAGATAAAAACCACTTAAAATGACAAGTTTAGTCGAAATACACGACAATTTATAAAATACATAACGCTCAATTAATGAGCTAAAAATAGTGAGCTAAACTAAGCGGAGCGATAGCCCACTGTTTTTTTAGCTCTGTTAAATTGCTTGTTATGTTTTTAATACATCATTAACCTTTACCCTGAAAAAGTTAATGATGTATTAAAACAAAATATTGGTTCTAGATCTATGTAAGGCTCGGGAGCCCAACAAGTAGTTCTAAACTTTTCATAAACATCTCTAAACGGAGATACTATTAATTCACTTTCATCCATCATTATTTTAGAAAAATCATCGGATTTGATAACAATATAGATGTATTCAAATTCATCATCTTTTTCATAAAATACGGAATCCCAAAAGTATCCTTTTTGCTCCATTTCGCTTTTTGGAAATTCGATATTTTCGCGCATATAAGTGATCAAAGTATCTAAATAATTTCGAGAATTGGGATTCAACTTGATTTTTAGCAGTTTAGATTGCACTTATACCTCGCGAAAAAAAGAACGCCGTTTTAAACGGCAAATTGCAGCTGGCTCAAATAAGTGAAGCACGAACAAAAAGCCAACTGTAATTTATTCGATTTTAAAACCCTTGTTATATTTTTATTCAATCAAGTACTGTACTTTACTCAATTTAGTACCATAATGATTTAAGAAACAACTATACGACTTAGAACCACCATAAGCCCCGTAGCTATTTTTAGCATTTAACTCTAAAACAAGGACTTGTCTGCCCCCACTATTATCTGTTACCCATGTTTTTTTTGAACCTTCAACCCGAATAGACTCAGGATCTTGGAATTTATATTTTGTTTTTAGGTGCTCTATACACTCAAGAGTACTATCACTTTGGCTTGCACTCCCTCCAGAGGAAACATAGATATCAATTTTGTTATACTGATCATCACAAGGAGTTTGGCTGAAAGTACTTACACCATCAACGGTACATTGATAGACCGAGTTGGCAAAAGATATAGTGGGAATAAATAGTATTAGTATTAATGTATATATTTTTCTCATGATTGTTCCAAAAAATTAATTGACAACTGTAAGCTTAAAACACATAGCGCTGCTAATAAGCGGCTAAAAATTGAGGACTAAAATGGAGTGAAGCGAACAGTCCGCTGTTTTTAGTTCTGTTAATTTGCTTGTTAAATGTAAATTACACCGACGTTTCAATACTTGAACTTGAAACCACATCATTTTTTAACATTAAAACAATAAGATAAACTATATTTAGTGGGGGTGTGATACATAATAAAACACCAATTAATGTCGCTATTTTCGGGGATGTTGTTTTACGCTTACCTAAGTAATAACTTAAGGCTCCAACGATAAGCATAGAAAAGAGAATTATTTCTCCAAGAAGTGTTAAATTGATATTCATGCGCATAAATCCTTTTATTACATATAACGCCCGCATAAAGGGCTATAAATTGTTTGCTAAAAATAATAGGCTAAAATGGAGCGAAGCGAACAGCCCGCTGTTTTTTAGCCCTTGTTTAATTACTTGTTAGGAATATTATCCACCACGCGTAGTTCTATAACCTGTTGAGTAAATAACGTCATCTCCAATGCATTGATTATTTTTAATGGCGCTTATTTCTGAGCAATGCCCATCCCCAGCTTCTAAACAAAACTGAAATTGAGTATTTGTTTTAATAGGCGCTTGAATAATGTTTTTAGGTAAAGCAGACCATTTCCATTTTTTAACGTTAAGCTTTGCTTGTTTAGCAAAATGCTTGCTAGTTGAGGAAACTATTTTGATATCTTTGATTTCGTTATCCGGAGTAATAACATACTCCACAGAAGCACAACCTTCTTTTCCTGCTCTCGCATCTTCGATAGGATATAGAGGAGGAAAACGCTCTAAATTTTCCCATTTTTTTGAAAGCAGCTCAGCTTCAGTTAATTGTAAATCTTGATATTGTTCCGTAGGTGTCGTTTTACAACCAACTAAAACAAGTATCCCTACTACTCCTAAAACATATCGATTCATACTAAACTCCTTTTGTATTCCTAGCGCCTCGTTAAGAGGTAAACAATATATTGGCTAAAATAAGCGACGAAGAAGCAAAAGCCAACTGTTTTTTTTGTTCTTTTAAACGACTTATAGGCATACTTTTCACTAAACTATGCCTTTTTATTTAATAAGTAAATTACTAGTTTTTTATACTCATCCATGTTTTTTATTTTATCTGTAACAGGTTTGTATTTACCATTGATGATTAATGTTGGCACGCTTGAAAAGCCTTGCTTACGTAAAGCACTGGTTTTCTTTTCCATTTTCTTAGCCTGCATATTTACACTAAAACTATTAAAAACTTTATCAAAATCGTCACCATCTACCTCATTAATTAAAAAGAGGTTTTTAATATCCTTGTCATTATCAAATTTAGCTTTATTGATATGTATATAATTAAAGATGGCTGGAATTACTTTTTCTTTTACTTTTAAAACATCAGCGGTTATCAAGGCTTTCGTTAATGATTTTTCTATTTTTATATCTCTGCCTGGCATACCGTCAACATGGTTTTTTTTAAACGCAGCATTGGCAGGTAGGGCTAACTTTAATTCATGCATAAAAGATTCTTGCTTAAAGCATGCTGGACAATAAAACGAAAAAAACTCTGTAACCTCTTTATTCTTAGTTGAGTTTCCTTCGACTTCTACATAGTAATCACCTTCAGTAAACTCTACAGCTTGACATGCAGAACTAAAAGATAAAAAAACAAACATTGATAATAAAATTTTACGATACATCTGCAATCCTTATATGTATGCCCAAATAACGGGCAAAAAATAGTTGGTTAAAATTAGCGACGAAGGAGCAAAACCAACTGTTCATTGTCCTTGTTTAACAGCTTATGTGCTAAAACTGGTAACCTACTTGAAAGAACCCACCGTAGTTATCTTCAAAGTCTGCATTAGTAGCATGAATTGAAACACCAAAAGTTGTACCTGACTTATTTATACCATTCATAAAATAGGTATAACTTACACCGGCGCCATAAATATTACTGTCATGAGCGTAATACTCCACACCCTCTGTAGTTGAAGTGTAGCTAGCGTAAGACTCATTACCAACAATGCTTACATAAACACCAAAACCATGTTTATTAGAGTTAGCACCAAATAAATCTGTTTTTATCCAACCAGCACCAAATCCACATGTAGCTCCATTATTGGAACTATATTCAACACAACCTGCGGATATGTATTTTAAATCATTTTCAGATACAAATGACAAATTGGTTCCAATACCACCATACATAGCACCTAAACCTAGACCAAAAGAATAATCCTTCGTTTGGGTGTTATCTTCTGCGAAGCAATTAAGAGAGATTAGTGATAGAATTAAAGCTAATTTTTTCAAGGTATGTCCTTATATTTTGATAATAGCAGCAAATGCCAAACTAACATTTGCACATAACGCCCAAATAACGGGCTAAAAATAGTGGGCTAAAATGGAGCGAAGCGAACAAGCCAG
>NZ_BAAJLX010000024.1:0-17505 GCF_057543495.1 Colwellia sp. SU-HH01217
CAACCCATTTAAAAGGTCGCGAAAGCGGCCTTTTTTGTGCTCATAACCTTCACGGCGTGAAGACCGAGTACGTTAAGAAAAGAGTCCTAATGGACTGTTTTTAGTAAACGAGGGCGAGGAGCTTCGCGACGAAGCTGAGAGTCGTACAGTTGGTGCTGGTGTTGTATCAAAAATCATTGCTTAATTAGCAGTTTTTGACAACCCATTTAAAAGGTCGCGAAAGCGGCCTTTTTTGTGCGTGTCGTATAATTAATACGTAGAAGGGAGAATTTTTCTAATCTAAGTAATATGTGAATATGGGTAACTAGATAAAATTGTAAATACTTAGCATAATTTTGTTATTATTTAAAAACTAAGCACATCAATGCATTAATAAGCTACTTACATTCATTTATATAGGCGTTACCTTTTGAAAATAAGTTATGGTTTTATCGTTATCGGAATCATCCGTTTCCTGAGTTTATTTAAATTACAACACTTACGCAAAGCCTCAACTTTCTTTGGCCCACTTTTACTGAGTAAAAACAAAAGAACCACCGACGCCATTGAGAAAAATTTACGGTTATCTTTACCTGAGCTTACAGAAGAGGAAAGAAAAGCATTTATTAAAGATAGATTATCTCGAATGTGTCAAACACTTTTCGAAATGAGTCATATTTGGGTTAAGCCTCCTAATAAGTTGCTGACTTATTTAGATGAGACAAGCGATAATGCTACTTTTGAGGCCCTTGTTGCCAGTGATAAGGGGATTATGGTGTTAATTCCGCATATCGGGAACTGGGAAATGATGAATGTATATCTTTCTCAATATAGAAGATTAACCGCTATGTATAGACCATTAAAAGAGCCTCGTTTAAATCATTTTATTCGGGATGCGCGTGAACGTTTTAACTCTCTGTTGGTACCAACTAATAGCAAAGGAATAATAAAGATTATCCAGGCTTTAAAAGCGGAAGGTATGGTAGCTTTTTTACCTGATCAGGTACCAGAAGAAAACGTAGGCGGTGTTTTTGCGCGATTGTTCGAGCATCAAGCCTATACAATGACCTTAGCTCATAAGCTGACGCTTAAAACAAAATGCAAGGTTTTCATTGGCACCGCATACCAAACAGGAACAGGGTTTATGCCAACTGTTTTACCCATTGGAGAAAACTTTTATTCAGATGATCCTGTTGAAGCAGCAACATGTTTAAATAAAGCAATAGAAAAAGCTATTTTGCTACACCCTGTTCAAAACCAATGGGAATATAAACGTTATCGAGTGCAACCTGAGGGAAGGCCGTCGTTATACAAATAGTTTTTCGTACTTTTTAAATGTAATAGTTTGGTCACGCCAGCCGATTAAACACACTCTTATAGCCTAGAATAAAAAATGACGATAAATAGTCCTTGAGTATACTTTGTGGCTGCGTATAATAGCGCCTCACTTCCTAGTATCTCTTAATTCCCAAACAAATAAGATTCACTCGGTAAGTGTAAGTATTGATTGCGTAGTGACACGCTACATAAATCGCTTTAGGGGTGTAGTTCCAATTGGTAGAACAGCGGTCTCCAAAACCGACGGTTGGGAGTTCGAATCTCTCCACCCCTGCCAAATTAAAGTAAAGTGCTTATTAGCGCTTTGTTATGAAGTGAACCTTGTTAATATCAAGGTTGTTTAGTCTTAGAGTAGACAAGTAATTACAGGTTAGAATTATGAATGCAAGTACAGAAAACCAACCTAGTGGTTCTCTAGATACATTAAAGTGGGGAGTTGTTTTCCTACTTTTAGCTGGCGCAGTAGCTGGTAACTATGTATACGGTGAAGAATCAGCATTATTAAGAGCAGTAGGTGTTGTTATTGCTGTATTGATTGCAGGCTTAATTGCTTTGCAAACAGAAAAAGGGCGCACAGCAGCAACTTTTGCTAAAGAAGCTCGTACCGAAGTTCGCAAAGTAGTATGGCCTACCCGTCAAGAAGCTATACGTACTACAGGTATTGTTTTAGTTGTAACTCTACTGATGTCCGTATTACTTTACCTTCTAGATTCAGTATTATTTTGGGTAGTCGGTTTAGTTACTGGTTTACAGGTGTAATTATGACAGATGAAAATTTGATTGAAGATGGTGAACAGCAGCCATCACAAGAGCAAGCAGAAAATACAAATCCAAAATTAAGATGGTATGTTGTACAAGCATTTTCAGGCTATGAAGCTCGTGTACAAAAAACCTTGATTGAACATATAGAAATTCAAGGTTTACAAAGCATGTTCGGTGAAATTTTAGTACCGACAGAAGAAGTTATTGAAATGCGCGCTGGTCAAAAGCGTAAAAGTTCACGTAAATTTTTCCCGGGCTATGTATTAGTTCAAATGGAAATGGACGTTGAAGCATGGCATTTAGTGAAAAGTGTACCTAGAGTACTAGGCTTTATTGGGGGGACTAAAGAACGTCCAGCACCAATTACTCAAAGAGAAGCTGATAGAATTTTACACCGTCTTGAAGACACTGATAAGCCTAAACCTAAAACATTATTTGAACCAGGTGAAGTTGTTCGTGTTATCGATGGACCGTTTGCTGATTTTAACGGTGTAGTTGAAGAGCTTGATTACGAGAAAAACCGAATTAAAGTGTCTGTACTTATTTTTGGTCGTTCAACACCTGTTGATCTTGAGTTTGGTCAAGTTGAAAAAGGTTAATAGTTTTTCATCGTAAAATTATAAATTAAGGTCGCTAAGCGGCCTTTTTTTATGCCTGTATAAAAATTACTTGAAAGGTACTGATTGATTAATATATAATCCGCTGCCGATATTTTTTAGCTCACTAGAGCTTGAAAACAATATTTGGCAACTTGGCGATAATTGTTAATTATCGCTTCTAGTAATTTAGGGGAGCTGAGGTTAAATTACATCGGCGTTTGTACCCATAGAAAAGGTATTGAGAAATGGCTAAGAAAGTCCAAGCTTTAATCAAGCTACAAGTAGCTGCTGGTGCAGCTAACCCGTCACCGCCAGTTGGTCCTGCACTAGGTCAGCACGGTGTAAACATTATGGAATTCTGTAAAGCGTTTAACGCAAAAACAGATTCTTTAGAAAAAGGCGCTCCAGTTCCAGTAGTTATTACTGTATATAACGATCGTTCTTTTACTTTTGAAACAAAAACACCACCTGCTGCTTACTTATTAAAGAAAGCTGCTGGTATTAAAAGCGGCTCTGGTCGTCCTAACACAGAAAAAGTGGGCACAGTAACTACTGCTCAACTTGAAGAAATTGTTAAGACAAAAGAACCTGATCTTACTGCTGGTTCTATGGAAGCTGCAGTGCGTACCATTGCGGGCAGTGCTCGTTCAATGGGTTTAGTGGTAGAGGACTAATCAATGGCTAAATTATCAAAACGCGCTCGTCTTGTCCGTGAAAAAGTAGACGTATTAAAAGAATATGAAATCAATGAAGCAATCGATCTTTTAAAAGAATTAGCAACTGCTAAATTCCGTGAAAGTGTTGATGTTGCTGTAAACCTTGGTATCGATGCACGTAAATCTGACCAAAACGTTCGTGGTGCTACTGTACTACCTAACGGTACAGGTCGTGAAGTACGTGTTGCTGTGTTTACACAAGGTGCAAATGCTGAAAAAGCTAAAGAAGCTGGTGCTGATGTAATCGGTATGGAAGATTTAGCTGAGCAAGTTAAAGCAGGTGAAATGAACTTCGACGTAGTTATTGCTTCTCCAGATGCAATGCGTGTTGTTGGTCAACTAGGTCAAATTTTAGGCCCACGTGGTTTAATGCCTAACCCTAAAGTTGGTACTGTAACTCCTGACGTAGCTGGCGCGGTTAAAAACGCTAAGTCTGGTCAAATTCGTTACCGTAACGACAAGAACGGTATCATCCATACTACTATTGGTAAGGCTGATTTCGAAAATGGACAACTACAAGAGAACCTTGAAGCATTATTGGAAGCGCTGAAAAAAGCTAAACCAGCAAATGCTAAAGGTGCTTTTATCAAGAAAATTTCACTTTCAACTACAATGGGTGCCGGTGTTTCCGTTAACCAATCTAGTTTAGCCTAAGTTTATTAATAAACTTAAGTGTTCTTGATAAGTAAACCTGTAAAGCAATTACTAAAGTAAGTGCTTTACAGGGGTGAAAATATAACCTATAATTTCGCCCCTTAAATTTTGGTAGGAGCTATGTGAATTGTTGGTTTTTTCTTTGGAAAAAACTTACTGCATAGCCCCCGTCCAAGACCGTAGGTGTTGTTATTAGATACGTTAGCCTTCTGGCTACTGAATGAAAATAATGACTTAATCGTACCTACGTAGATGGTGATTACCCAGATATTTTCCTTAAATTCTGGTCCTCGCCGTAACGGCTTAGAATACAATTATGTATTCTAAGGATTGAAAACATCGGTATAAAAACCGGTTGAACCAGGAGTTAAAGCCAATGGCTATCAATCTTGATGACAAAAAAGCAATTGTTGCTGAAGTTCAAGAAGCTGCTAGTGGCGCTCAATCAGTTGTAATCGCGGATGCCCGTGGTGTAACAGTTGAAGCTATTACTGCATTGCGTAAGCAAGCACGTGAAAATGGCGTTTGGATGAAAGTTGTCCGTAACACATTAGCACGTCGTGCAGTAGAAGGTACTGATTTTGAATGCGTTTCTGACGTGTTTAAAGGTCCTTCACTAGTTGCTTTTTCAAATGAACACCCAGGTGCTGCTGCACGTTTATTCACAGACTTCGCTAAAACTAACGAAGCTTTTGAATTAAAAGCAGCTGCATTTGAAGGTAATTCAGTAGACGTAAACATGTTAGCTAAGCTACCAACTTACGACGAAGCGATTGCACGTTTAATGAGCGCAATGAAAGAAGCATCTGCAGGCAAATTGGTCCGCACGATTGCTGCAGTACGCGATCAGAAAGAACAGGAAGCTGCATAGGTTATTTAAGCATTTTGCTTTTTACCCAGTTTTTTGTATTTATAGTTATTTCAAACAGCACCTTATTACTTAATAAGAAAGTAATACAGACTGTTTATTAAAAATTAGGAAAATATAGTATGTCTATTTCTAAAGACGATATCTTAAACGCAGTTGCTGAAATGTCAGTAATGGACGTTGTTGAATTAATCGAAGCAATGGAAGAAAAATTCGGCGTATCAGCTGCTGCAGCTGTTGCTGTTGCTGGCGATGCTGGTGGTTCTGCTGAAGAACAAACTGAATTTGATGTTGTTCTGACTGGCTTCGGTGAGAAGAAAGTTGCAGTAATCAAAGCAGTTCGTGGCGCTACAGGTTTAGGCCTTAAAGAAGCTAAAGAGTTAGTTGAAGCTGCTCCTAAAGCGATCAAAGAAGGCGTTGAAAAAGCTGAAGCAGAAGAGCTTAAGAAACTTCTTGAAGAAGCTGGTGCTTCTGTTGAGATCAAATAATCTGTTTAACGATAGATTATTAGCCTGAAAAGGCGATGGCTGGTGATTTAAACGTCACCGGCCTTTTTGCGCTAAAGAAATTGGTTTTTTTTTAAACCAAAACAGTGCATTATTTGATGTTTAGACGTAAATGTCATAGCAATACCCTGTTTGTAAGTTCAAAAGTATAAGTTTTTATATTTTTGAACATTACTTACAGATTTGGCCATAACCAGCAAGCTGAGGAACCCCATGGCTTACTCATACTTTGAGAAGAAGCGAATTAGAAAGGACTTTGGTAAAAGCACACAAGTAATGGATTATCCATTTTTGTTGTCCATCCAACTCGAATCTTTCCGCAAGTTTATTGATATCGATCCAACTGGTGAAACAGGTTTAGAAGCCGCGTTTCGTTCTATTTTCCCAATTAAGGCCTATTCTGGAGCATCAGAATTACAATACGTAAGCTATCGTTTAGGTGAGCCGTTATTTGATGTTAAAGAATGTCAAATACGTGGTGTTACATATTCAGCTTCTTTACGCGTTAAGTTGCGTCTAGTCGTTTATGATAAAGAAGCACCTGCTGGTACCGTAAAAGATATCAAAGAACAAGAAGTGTACATGGGCGAAATCCCGCTAATGACAGATAACGGTACATTTGTCATCAATGGTACAGAGCGTGTAATCGTATCTCAATTACATCGTTCTCCAGGCGTATTTTTTGATCATGATAAAGGTAAAACGCACTCTTCTGGTAAAGTGCTTTATAACGCACGTGTTATCCCTTACCGTGGTTCTTGGTTAGATTTTGAATTTGACCCGAAAGACAATTTATTTGTACGTATTGACCGTCGTCGTAAATTACCTGCGTCGATTATTTTACGTGCATTAGAGTTTTCTACTGAAGAAATTTTAGACATCTTCTATGATACAACTGAATTCGCTATTAAGGGCGATAAGTTAATCATGGACTTGGTGCCTGAGCGTCTTCGTGGTGAAACTGCAACATTTGATATCATCTTAAAAAATGGTGATGTTTTGGTTGAGCAAGGTCGTCGTATTACCGCTCGCCATATCCGTGCTTTAGAAAAAGCGAAAATGGATAAGTTAGAAGTTCCTGCTGAATACATTGTTGATAAAGTGCTTTCAAAAGCTTATATCGATGAATCAACAGGCGAAGTTATTGCTGAAGCTAATGCTGAGTTAACCTTAGAATTGCTAGCAGAACTTAGCCAAGCAGGACATAAAGTAATCTCTACTTTATATATGAACGAATTCGATGTTGGTTCATATATGTCTGATACAGTTCGTGTAGATAGTTCAACTAATAAGCTTGAAGCGTTAGTTGAAATATACCGAATGATGCGTCCAGGCGAACCACCAACTAAAGATGCTGCTGAAGCATTATTTAATAACCTATTCTTCTCATTAGAGCGTTATGACTTATCTACAGTAGGTCGTATGAAGTTCAACCGTCGTGTTGGCAACTCAGATGATATAGGCAGTGGTATTTTATCTAAAGAAGACGTCATCTCTGTAATGAAAACCTTAATTGGTATTCGTGACGGTAAAGGTGAAGTTGATGATATTGATCACTTAGGTAACCGTCGTATTCGTAGTGTTGGCGAAATGGCAGAAAACCAATTCCGTGTTGGTTTAGTACGTGTTGAACGTGCTGTACGCGAGCGTTTAAGTTTAGGTGACTTAGATGCGATCATGCCACAAGATTTGATCAACGCTAAACCAATTTCTGCTGCTGTTAAAGAGTTCTTTGGCTCTTCTCAGTTATCGCAGTTTATGGATCAAAACAACCCGTTATCAGAAGTTACGCATAAACGTCGTATCTCAGCATTAGGCCCAGGTGGTTTAACGCGTGAACGTGCTGGTTTTGAAGTGCGAGATGTACACCCAACGCATTACGGTCGTGTATGTCCAATCGAAACACCGGAAGGTCCAAACATTGGTTTGATCAACTCATTATCTTGTTATGCAAGAACAAACGATTATGGTTTCTTAGAAACTCCATATCGCCGTGTAGTTGATGGTTTTGTAACTGATGAAATTGATTACCTTTCTGCAATTGAGGAAGGTACGTTTGTTATCGCTCAAGCAAGTGCAGAAACGGATAAAGATAGAAAGCTAAGTGAAGACTTAGTTAATTGTCGTCATAAAAACGAATTTACTTTAATGTCGGTAGAACATGTTCAATACATGGACGTTTCACCACAGCAAATCGTTTCTGTTGCGGCATCACTTATCCCATTCCTAGAGCACGATGATGCTAACCGAGCGTTAATGGGCTCGAACATGCAACGTCAAGCTGTACCTACATTAATTGTAGATAAACCACTAGTTGGTACGGGTATGGAAAAAGTTGTAGCGGTAGATTCTGGTGTTACAGCCGTTGCTAAACGTGGTGGTGTTGTCACTTTCGTTGATGCATCACGTATCGTTGTTAAAGTAAATGAAAATGAAATGCATGCTGGTGAAGCAGGTATTGATATTTACAACTTAACAAAATATACCCGTTCTAACCAAAACACATGTATCAACCAACGTCCAGTATGTCGTATGGGTGAGCCTGTTGTTCGTGGTGATGTTTTAGCTGATGGTCCTTCAACGGACATGGGTGAATTAGCCCTAGGTCAAAACATGCGTATCGCGTTTATGCCTTGGAATGGTTATAACTTTGAGGATTCTATTTTATTCTCAGAGCGTGTAGCAATGGATGATCGTTTTACCACTATTCATATTCAAGAATTAACCTGTATCGCTCGTGATACTAAATTAGGCTCTGAAGAAATTACCTCTGATATTCCAAATGTCGGTGAATCAGCATTGTCTAAACTAGATGAAGCGGGTGTTGTGTACATTGGTGCAGAAGTTAACGGCGGTGATATTTTAGTTGGTAAAGTTACGCCTAAAGGTGAAACTCAGCTTACTCCTGAAGAAAAGCTACTACGTGCAATCTTCGGTGAAAAAGCTGCTGATGTTAAAGACAGCTCTTTGCGTGTACCAAACTCAGTTAAAGGTACCATTATCGATGTACAAATCTTTACCCGCGATGGTGTAGAAAAAGATAATCGTGCAATTGAAATTGAAGAAATACAATTGAAAGAAGTTAAGAAAGATCTTGGCGATGAATTCAGTATTCTTGAAGATGGTATTTATGCGCGCGCTAGAAAATTACTCCTTGAAGCTGGCTTAAACGAAGCTGAATTAACGGGTATGTCTAGAGCAAACTGGTTAGTACAAAACTTATCTGATGAAGCACAGCAAGCTGAACTTGAGCAAATTGCTGAGCAGTACGACAATATTAAAGCTGATTACGATAATAAGTATGAAATTAAACGTCGTAAGATCACTCAAGGCGATGACTTGGCACCAGGTGTGTTAAAAATCGTTAAAGTGTACTTAGCAATTAAACGTCGTATACAGCCAGGTGATAAAATGGCGGGTCGTCATGGTAACAAGGGTGTTATTTCAAACGTAGTACCTGTTGAAGATATGCCATACGATGAACATGGTGTTCCTGTTGATGTAGTACTTAACCCGTTAGGTGTTCCATCACGAATGAACATTGGTCAAATCTTAGAAACACATCTAGGGATGGCTGCACGTGGTATCGGTGAAAAAATTGGCCGTATGCTTGAAGCACAAGAAAAAATAACTAAGTTACGTAGCTTCTTACAAGATGTCTACAACACTGGTCAATCTCGTCAAGAAGTTGATATTTCAACTTTCTCTGATGATGAAGTTATGCGCTTAGCAGATAACTTACGTGCAGGTTTACCAATTGCAACACCAGTATTTGACGGTGCAATTGAACAAGAGATCCGTGACTTATTTAAATTAGCAGATATGCCTGAAAGTGGACAATTTGTCTTAACTGATGGTCGTACAGGTCGACAATTTGAACGCCCTGTAACTGTTGGTTACATGTATATGTTGAAACTAAACCATTTAGTTGATGACAAAATGCATGCGCGTTCTACTGGTTCTTACTCGCTAGTAACACAGCAACCTCTTGGCGGTAAAGCGCAATTTGGTGGTCAGCGTTTCGGTGAGATGGAAGTATGGGCCCTAGAAGCATATGGTGCAGCTTATACGTTGCAAGAAATGCTTACCGTTAAATCGGATGATGTTGCCGGTCGTACTAAGATGTATAAAAACTTAGTTGATGGTGATCATCGTATGGATCCAGGCATTCCTGAGTCGTTCAACGTATTGTTGAAAGAAATTCGTTCGTTAGGTATTAACATCGAATTAGACCAAGAATAGATCTACTAACTGATACCTGTTTAACAGGTATCAGTACATGGAGAGAGCAGCTAGCTGCTCTCTTAGTAAATTAACTCCGACAGGAGAAGAGTGTGAAAGATTTACTTAAGTTTCTTAAGCAACAAAATCAAACAGAAGAATTCGATGGTATTCGCATCGGATTAGCATCGCCAGATTTGATCCGTTCATGGTCATTTGGTGAAGTAAAAAAACCTGAAACGATTAACTACCGTACGTTCAAGCCTGAACGTGATGGTTTATTCTGTGCGCGTATTTTTGGACCAGTAAAAGATTACGAATGTCTTTGTGGAAAATACAAACGCTTAAAACATCGTGGTGTTATTTGTGAAAAGTGTGGCGTAGAAGTTACCTTAACTAAAGTTCGTCGTGACCGTATGGGTCATATCGAATTAGCGAGCCCTGTAGCTCACATTTGGTTCTTAAAATCTTTACCGTCACGTATTGGTTTATTACTTGATATGACACTACGTGATATCGAGCGTGTGCTTTATTTTGAATCTTATGTAGTAACCGAGCCTGGTCTAACTACTTTAGAAAAAAGCCAAATTTTAACTGAAGAAGAATACCTTGACGCGTTAGAAGAGCACGGTGATGAATTTGATGCTTTAATGGGCGCTGAAGCAGTTTTAGCATTACTACAACAAATTGATTTAGACGGTGAAGTCGCGCAAATGCGTGAAGAGTTACCTGAGATCGGTAGTGAAACTAAACGTAAAAAAATCACTAAACGTTTAAAATTAATGGAAGCATTCGCCGCTTCAGGAAATAAACCTGAGTGGATGATTTTAAATGTATTGCCTATTTTACCACCGGATTTACGTCCTCTAGTACCACTAGATGGCGGTCGTTTTGCGACTTCAGATCTGAACGATTTATATCGTCGTGTAATTAACCGTAATAACCGTCTTAAACGTCTTTTAGATTTAGTTGCTCCAGACATTATCGTACGTAACGAAAAACGTATGTTACAAGAGTCTGTAGATGCTCTTTTAGATAATGGTCGTCGTGGTCGTGCTATTACTGGTTCGAACAAACGTCCTCTTAAATCTCTTGCCGATATGATCAAAGGTAAGCAAGGTCGTTTCCGTCAAAACTTACTTGGTAAACGTGTAGATTACTCTGGTCGTTCAGTAATTACAGTTGGTCCTACATTACGTTTACATCAATGTGGTCTTCCAAAGAAAATGGCTTTAGAGTTATTCAAACCATTTATCTACGGAAAATTAGAAGCACGTGGTCTTGCGACTACTATTAAAGCGGCTAAAAAGTTAGTTGAACGTGAAGGCGCTGAAGTTTGGGATGTACTTGATGAAGTTATCCGTGAACATCCAGTTATGCTTAACCGTGCACCAACACTTCATAGATTAGGTATTCAAGCATTTGAACCTGTACTTATTGAAGGTAAAGCGATTCACTTACATCCACTTGTTTGTGCGGCATATAACGCCGATTTCGATGGTGACCAAATGGCGGTACACGTACCGTTGACCCTAGAAGCACAAATGGAAGCTCGTGCGTTGATGATGTCAACAAACAACGTACTATCTCCAGCAAACGGTGAGCCAATCATAGTACCATCGCAGGATGTTGTATTAGGTCTTTATTATTTAACACGTGATTGTGTTAATGGTAAAGGTGAAGGCATGGTATTTACCGATGTAAAAGAAGCCGAAAAAGCCTACAGAACTGGCGAAGCTGAATTACATGCACGCGTTAAAATTAGAATTACTGAGCACGTAATTGATCAAGATGGCACTGTTACAGAACAATCTACATTAAAAGATACGACAATTGGTCGTGCACTAATGTGGCAAGTTTGTCCTGAAGGCATGCCGTTTGAGCTAATCGATCAAAAATTAACGAAGAAAGCAATTTCTACGTTAATCAACCATTGCTACCGTAAGCTTGGTTTGAAGAAAACGGTCATTTTTGCTGATCACATCATGTATACCGGTTTCCATTACGCTATGGTTGCAGGTGCATCTGTTTGTTTAGATGACATGGTTATTCCAAAAGCAAAATATACAATCATCGAAGAATCTGAAGAAGAAGTTTCTGAAATTCAGGAGCAATTCGAGCAAGGTTTAGTAACAAAAGGCGAGAAATACAACAAAGTTATCGATATTTGGTCATCTGCTAACGAGAAAATCTCAACAGCGATGATGGATAACTTAAAAGTTGAATCAGTGATCAATAAAGATGGAGAGCAAGAAGAACAAGAGTCTTTTAACTCTATCTACATGATGGCGGATTCTGGTGCACGTGGTAGTGCAGCTCAGATTCGTCAGTTAGCAGGTATGCGTGGCTTGATGGCAAAACCAGATGGTTCAATCATCGAAACACCTATCACAGCTAACTTCCGTGAAGGTTTAAGTGTTTTACAATACTTTATCTCTACTCACGGGGCGCGTAAAGGTCTTGCTGATACGGCACTTAAAACAGCTAACTCGGGTTACTTAACACGTCGTCTAGTTGATGTTGCACAAGATTTAGTTGTAACAGAAGTTGATTGTGGTACTGAAGATGGCTTAATGATGACACCGCTGATCGAAGGTGGTGACGTTGTAGAACCGTTAAGAGAACGTGTATTAGGTCGTGTTGTTGCTGAAGATGTACTGATTCCAGGTACTGAAGAAGTATTACTTCCTCGTAACACGCTTATCGATGAAAGACTTTGTGATATTATTGAAGAAAATTCAGTTGATCAAATCAAAGTACGTTCAATTATTACTTGTTCTACTGACTTTGGTATTTGTGCACATTGTTATGGTCGTGACTTGGCTCGTGGTCATATGATTAACCAAGGTGAAGCGATTGGTGTTGTGGCAGCGCAATCTATCGGTGAACCGGGTACACAGTTAACCATGCGTACGTTCCATATCGGTGGTGCGGCATCTCGTGCATCAGCTGAAAATAGCGTACAAGTTAAAAATACAGGTACCATGAAGTTACAAAACGCTAAGTTTGTAACTAACTCAGATAACCACTTAGTAATCACATCACGTTCATCAGAAATTACTATTATCGATGAATTAGGTCGTGAGAAAGAGCGCTATAAAGTACCTTACGGTTCTGTTCTTTCTAAGAAAGATGGTGAAACACTAGAGTCAGGCGAAACTATCGCTAATTGGGACCCTCATACGCATCCAATTATTACGGAAGTTGCGGGTAAAGTTCAATTCGTTGACTTATCTGATGGCGTAACTATGGTTCGCCAAACTGATGAATTAACTGGCTTATCAAGCATTATCATTACTGATGCGGCACAGCGTACTTCAACGGGTAAAGAAATGCGTCCAGCATTGAAGTTAGTTGATGCTAAAGGTGAAGATGTCATGATTGCTGGTACTGAAATCCCAGCACTTTACTACCTTCCAGGTAACGCGATTGTTAACCTTGAAGATGGTAGTGATGTAAACATCGGTGATGCACTTGCTCGTATACCACAAGAGAGTTCAAAAACTCGTGATATTACCGGTGGTCTTCCACGTGTTGCTGACTTGTTTGAAGCTCGTAAACCTAAACTTCCAGCGATACTTGCTGAGAAAACAGGTGTTGTTGCTTTCGGTAAAGAAACTAAAGGTAAAGTTCGTTTATTAATCACACAACCAAGTGGTGAAGTTTACGAAGAAATGATCCCTAAAACACGTCAACTTAATATCTATGAAGGTGAGCAAGTGCTTAAAGGTGAAGTAATCGCCGATGGCCCTGAATCTCCACATGATATTTTACGTTTGCGTGGTGTTTCTCCTGTTGCTAATTACATTGTTAACGAAGTACAAGAAGTTTATCGTTTACAAGGTGTAAAAATTAATGATAAGCATATAGAAGTCATTGTTCGTCAAATGATTCGTAAGTGCTTAATCCTTGATGGCGGCGATAGTGAATTCCTTAAAGGTGAAATAGTTGAAGTTGCTCGTGTAAACATAAGCAACCGTGAACTTGAAGCTGAAGGCAAGCAACCAGCAGAATATGAAATGCAAATGATGGGTATTACTAAAGCCTCATTAGCGACAGAATCATTTATTTCTGCTGCATCTTTCCAAGAAACTACTCGTGTGCTTACTGAAGCCGCAGTAGCAGGTAAGAAAGACGGATTACGTGGTCTTAAAGAAAACGTAATCGTAGGTCGTTTAATCCCAGCAGGTACAGGTTACTCTTACCATCAGGAACGTGCACGTAAACGTGCAGCTGGTCCTGAAGTAGAAGTTACTGTTTCAGCAGATGATGCCGAAAAAGCATTAGCGGATGCATTAAATGCAGATCTAATGTCTGGTGCTGATGAGTAAATAGCTACATCACCAGTCTCAGTGCAATCACTGAGACTGGCAGTACTTTAAAGCCAATGTTTAATTAATTAAACATTGGCTTTTTTATTGCGCATTTATTAAAGCTTTGTACTTGCAATACTTGACAGTTCAAAGCTTGACCAGTAGAATGCCGCGACCTAATATTCCGAGTGCTGTGCATTTATGATTATTAGGTCGCGGTTTTCGCGTTTACAAGCGTGTAAATTCTCCCATTGATTGGAATTTACACAAACTTAACTAATTTGGAGCTATTTAATGGCAACTATTAACCAATTAGTACGTAAACCTCGCGTTAGACAAGTAATTAAAAGTAACGTTCCAGCGTTACAAGCTTGTCCTCAACGTCGTGGCGTATGTACTCGTGTGTATACAACTACACCAAAAAAACCAAACTCGGCACTTCGTAAAGTTGCACGTGTTCGTTTAACTAACGGATTCGAAGTAACTTCATACATCGGTGGTGAGGGACATAACTTACAAGAGCATAGCGTGATTTTAATCCGTGGTGGTCGTGTTAAAGATTTACCTGGTGTGCGTTATCACACCGTTCGTGGAGCACTTGATTGTTCTGGTGTAAGCGATAGAAGACAAGGCCGTTCTAAATACGGCGCTAAACGACCTAAATCTTAGCAGTTTCATTTCTTCCTAAAGAAATAAAACTACGTTAAGTAAGGCCAAATTAAAAATTTTTATAATTTACATATTTTGGGTTAATCCTGAATAGTACGGAGAATTGAGATGCCAAGAAGACGCGTCGTAGGGCAACGTAAAATATTGCCAGATCCTAAGTTCCATAATGAACTTTTAGCAAAATTCATCAACATCCTTATGGTTGATGGTAAAAAATCTACTGCAGAAAAAATTGTTTACGGTGCATTAGACATTTTAGTTGAGAAATCTGATAAAGATCATTTAGAGTTGTTTGAAACAGCTTTAGATAACATCCGTCCACAAGTCGAAGTTAAGTCTCGTCGTGTTGGTGGTTCTACTTACCAGGTTCCAGTTGAAGTTCGTCCAGTGCGTCGTAATGCTCTAGCCATGCGTTGGTTAGTTGAAGCAGCTCGTAAACGTGGTGAAAAATCAATGGCTCAGCGCTTAGCTAACGAAATGTTAGATGCGTCTGACAGCAAAGGTAGTGCGGTTAAGAAACGTGAAGACGTTCACCGTATGGCTGAAGCTAACAAAGCATTCGCTCACTACCGTTGGTAGGAAGAGGATTGCTACGATGACCTTTTGTGGCATTCATTTGTTGAATGTTTTTCATCAAAAGGTCATTAATGTTTTATATACTCTGAGAAATACTCTCAGTTTGAGGATGTAATTGTGGCTCGTAACACCCCTATAGAGCGTTACCGTAATATTGGTATTTGTGCGCACGTAGATGCTGGTAAAACGACAACAACAGAAAGAGTACTTTTCTACACAGGTCTTTCTCATAAGATCGGTGAAGTTCATGATGGCGCAGCCACTATGGATTGGATGGAACAAGAGCAAGAACGTGGTATTACTATTACTTCTGCAGCTACTACTTGTTTCTGGAAAGGTATGGAAGGGCAATTTGATGATCACCGTATTAATATAATTGATACGCCAGGTCATGTTGACTTTACCATTGAAGTAGAGCGTTCTTTACGTGTGCTCGATGGTGCAGTTTTAGTACTTTGTGCTTCTTCTGGTGTACAACCACAAACAGAAACTGTTTGGCGACAAATGGAGAAATACTCTGTTCCACGCTTAGTTTTTGTTAATAAAATGGATCGTACAGGCGCTAATTTTTTAACGGTTGTTGAGCAATTATCTACTCGATTAGATGCGAATGCTGTCCCTATCCATTTAGCGATAGGTGCTGAAGAAGAATTTGCAGGTATTGTTGACTTAATTAAAATGAAAGCCATTAACTGGAACGAAAGTGACCAGGGAATGACTTTTACTTATGAAGACATTCCTGCAGACATGCAAGATTTAGCAGATGAATGGCGAGAGAATCTTGTCTCTGAAGCAGCAGAAGTATCTGAAGGAATAATGGATAAGTACCTTGATGGTGCTGAAATATCCGAGGAAGAAATAAAAACAGCACTACGAACTCGTACACTAAACAATGAAATTATTCTTTGTACTTGTGGTTCTGCATTTAAGAACAAAGGTGTTCAAGCGGTATTGGATGCTGTTATTGACTTTCTACCTTCGCCAACAGAAGTTGAAGCGATTAAAGGTATAAAGAACGATAAGAATGAAACTGAAGACACTCGTCCAGCTGATGATAATGCACCTTTTGCAGCATTAGCTTTTAAAGTGGCGACAGACCCATTTGTGGGAGCGTTAACTTTCTTTCGTGTTTACTCTGGTGTAGTAAAAACTGGTGACAGTGTTTATAACCCAGTAAAAGGCAAGAAAGAGCGTTTAGGTCGTATTGTACAAATGCACGCAAATGATCGTGAAGAAGTAAAAGAAGTACGCGCGGGTGATATTGCTGCTGCTATTGGTTTAAAAGATGTAACCACTGGTGACACATTATGTGATTCAAGTCATATTATTACTTTAGAGCGTATGGAATTTCCTGAACCGGTTATTTCAATTGCTGTTGAACCTAGAACCATTGCTGCTCAAGAAAAAATGGCAATAGCTTTGGGGAAACTAGCAGCTGAAGATCCTTCATTCCGTGTCATTACGGATGAAGAGTCTGGTCAAACCATTATCTCAGGTATGGGTGAATTACATCTTGAGGTATTAGTTGAACGTATGCGCCGTGAATTCAGCGTAGATTGTAATGTAGGTAAACCACAAGTGGCTTATCGCGAAACAATTCGTTCAACAGTGGAAGTTGAAGGTAAGTTTGTTCGTCAATCAGGTGGTAAAGGTCAATTTGGTCATGTCTGGTTGAAAATGGAACCTTTAGAAGAAGGTCAAGGATTCGAGTTTGTTAACGACATTGTTGGTGGTACTATTCCAAAAGAATATATACCAGCAATTGAAAAGGGCTGTAAAGAGCAGATGGATAGCGGTGTTTTAGCTGGATTTCCATTATTAGACATTAAAGTTACTCTTTACGATGGTTCTTTTCATGACGTTGACTCAAACGAAATGGCGTTTAAGGTTGCTGCATCAATTGGTTTTAGAAAAGGAGCTTTAGAAGCTTCTCCTGTTATACTAGAACCGATGATGAAAGTAGAAGTAACTACGCCAGAAGAAAACATGGGTGATGTTGTAGGTGATTTAAATCGCCGTCGCGGCATGATTGATGGTATGGACGAAGGTCCAGCGGGTTCTAAGATAGTAAATGCAACAGTACCTCTATCTGAAATGTTTGGTTATGCTACGGCTTTACGTAGTGCTACTCAAGGTCGTGCATCTTATTCAATGGAGTTTCTTAAATATAATGAAGCCCCAGAGAAAGTTGCAGAGACTATTATGCAAATACATTAGACATAGCTTACTATCTCATTAGAGTAATAAGTCTGTCTTGCCCGCCAAAATGGCAGGGCTTTTAATAAACTTTAAGGTAATTGAAAA
>NZ_BAAJLX010000025.1:0-9980 GCF_057543495.1 Colwellia sp. SU-HH01217
TTATTCACACTTTGACATTGAGCAATGGCATGAATTTTCAATTGACTAAATAACAAATTTAACCATATTTTGCCGAACATTCGATTATTCATACACATTAATCACAAACAAAGGCTTATCCCCTTCTAATCGATCATCAGTGGCTCAAAACTTTTTACCGTATCATCAATTGCTTTCATTTGTTTTAAATAAGGAGCTAACTTATCTAATGGTAATGCACATGGGCCATCACATTTTGCAATGCTAGGATCTGGATGCGCTTCAATAAATAAACCTGCTATACCAATTGCCATACCACTTCTTGCTAATTGCGTGGCTTGAGCTCGTCGACCATCAGCAGAGTCTGCTCGGCCACCTGGTTTTTGTAAGGCATGAGTCGCGTCAAATATTACTGGTGCATAGCTTTTCATTTCATCCATAGCAAGCATATCAACGACTAAATTGTTATAGCCATAGCAACTGCCGCGCTCACATAAGATAATGTTGTTATTGCCAGCTTCACCAAACTTAGTAATGATATGGCGCATTTCATGTGCTGCTAGAAATTGCGGTTTTTTAACATTAATAATTGCCCCAGTTTTTGCCATAGCAACAACTAAGTCAGTTTGACGAGCAAGAAAGGCAGGTAATTGAATAACATCAACTACTTCACTTACTGGCTGAGCCTGATGTGTTTCATGAACATCAGTAATAATAGGCACATTAAATGTTGACTTAATTTCTTCAAATATTTTCAAGCCTTCATCTAAACCTGGGCCACGATACGAATTAACCGAAGAGCGATTTGCTTTATCAAAAGACGCTTTAAAAACATAAGGTATACCAAGTTTTTGCGTCACCTCTACATAATGTTCAGCAATTTTCATCGCTAGATCACGAGACTCAAGTACATTCATGCCGCCAAATAACACAAATGGTTTATCATTTGCGACGTCAATACCTGCTACTGAAACTGATTCTATTGTCATAATTTTTCCAATGTTATTTCAATCAATGATGACTACAAGGTTATGCAGTACCAATAATCCTTAATAATTGTCCACAAATCCAAGCCATGTAAGTTCCTAAAGCATAGCCTAATACTGCGAGAAGTACGCCAACTGGTGCTAATGACGGATGAAAAGCTGAAGCAATAACTGGCGCTGAAGCTGCTCCACCAATGTTCGCTTTACTACCTACCGCTAAATAGAAAATAGGCGCTTTAATTAACTTACCAACAATAAATAGCAGCCCGACATGAATTGCCATCCAAATTAAGCCTAGTACAACGTATTTAGGCGCTTCGATAATCTGAGTAATATCCATATGTAAGCCAATGGTTGCAACAAGCACATATAAAAAACTACTGCCTACTTTTGATGCGCCGACAAACTCTAGTCGTCTTGCTTTTGTAAATGACAGTGCTAAACCAATTGTTGTCACTAACACTATAATCCAGAACAATTTACTGTGAAGACTAAACTTTTCTAAATTTGGGTGGTTTAATTGAAAATACGGTACTAAAAAGTCTGCTAGAAGATGAGCAAAACCTGCTCCGCCAAAACCTACGGCGAGAATCAACATAAAATCTTTTAACTCTGGACGACGTGCATTCTCTTGCTCAAACGCTTGAACTTTATCAATAAGTTTATCAATACCTGAAGTATCTGCGCCACTTTTTGCATCAATGCGCTTATGATTAGCAGCAAAATATAATAAAAATGCCATCCAAATATTTGCAACAATAATATCGACGGTAACCATAATGGTAAATATCTTACCATCAGCACCATAAATTTCTTTCATTGCAAGCATGTTAGCGCCACCACCAATCCAACTTCCCGCTAGTGCCGCCATGCCACGCCAAACAGCTTCAGGACCGGTTACGCCAAGTAGTTCAGGCCAAATAAATGAGATAATAAACAAAGCTATCGGGCCACCAATGACCACACCAACTGTTGCGGTAAAAAACATAATTAAGGCTTTATTACCAAGCGCCATAATCGCTTTAATATCAATACTTAACGTTAAGAGCACTAAACAGGCAGGCAACAAATAATACTTGGCAACTTCATCAACCTGGCTCAAATCTGCGCTAACAATGCCAAAAGTATTTAACAGTGATGGCAACAAATAACACATTAATAAAGCCGGTACGAACTTATAGAATTTTTGCCAAACAGGGTGACTACTATTAGAGGTATAAAAAACAAACCCTAGTATTAATGCTAATAAACCAAAAACGGTTGCATCATTCGTAATTAATGGCGTGTGAGCCACAAGTTCTTCTTGCATTTATTTTTCCTCTTTTATCGTATTTTTATTATATTTGTATCGATATACGTAAACCGCACTGCGAGTGTATCGCGATGTTTTATTAATTAGTGCTTAAGTATTAATGTATAGCAGGCTCTGCCACCGTAATATTATCAAGCTGTATTTTAAGTAACTGAGCCGCAGGATCTTTAGGGCACTGCTGAACAAAATAGCGATAATCATCCACAGCTACTTTAAAACAGTCAAGTTGATGAAGTAAAAAGCCGCGATCACGACGCTCAAAAGGGTCATTAGGGCTCACAGCTAATAATATATCAACGCATTTTAACGCTTTATCAAAATGACCTTCTTTAATTAACGCTGTTTTTAATGCTGATAAATGTTTCACGATCAAGCTTATATGACTCATGCTCTCAGGCTGATAACTATTTAAATCTTCAGCCTCATCCATTCGATAATCAAACTCTTCCCAATTTAATGATTCCCCAGTAACTGGATCAAAAATAATAGCGTACATATCATCACAAATAAGCCTAACCATGACTTTTTCTGGCACAAAAACAATATCACAATCATAACCACAGGCTTCGATAACATGTCGAAGCACAATAGCTTTTAAGGTAGGAGAAATAGTTCGATGATCCAAAGAGTTGTGAAGTTGATAAGCCATTACTGGCCAAACATCATTATGATTATCGATAAGTAATTGAGAAATAAATAACTCATTAATGAGTTGCTCTGCTTGTTCAAGCGGATCGTCAAATCCTTCAGAGGTTAGTTTACAACATTCAATTAATTCATCCACACTATCAATTCGGGTATTATTGGTAGAGAAAACAAACTCTTCTAACAATACTAACTTTTGCATTAGCCCTTTTTCATCAGAATTTATTTCTGACAACAACAACTCATTCATAAAACACTTTTCTACTTTTTAATCTAAAATAATTATCTACGCAGCTTATAAAAACATCGTTTCTTTTGTCATAGCAATACGTACAACCAAAATTACCCAGCCCATAGCCCCTAAATACCCGAAAATTTGCATGGTTTTATTGCGAGCAAATTTTAAGGTATACATCGCGGTAAAAATATAGGCCACAACAGCAATTAATTTTTCACCTAACCATAATTGTTCTACGGGGTTTATTGCAAGTTTAACAGCCATCATAACGCCTAAAACTAGTAATAACGTGTCGATTACATGGGGGGTTATCTTTACCCATTTACGCTTGAGTTGTTCTGAATTAAGCATTAACCAAGCAAAACGTAGCGTAAATAATGCAATACTTATCACCGCTAGGGTCATGTGAAGATGTTTGAACATTTTATTTTCCTATTGTTTGATTTTTGTTTGAGGTATTTTTTTTAAAGACATTATAAAATGCAGAAAAAGGCTAATATTAAAAATTAGCCCATGTTACACGATCATGACCAGATAAATCTTTAAAGGTTAACACTTTTTTGTAGTTCATTTTGCTAAGTATATTTCGAACCGCAGGGCCTTGTTGATAACCGTGTTCAATAAAAAGCTTACCATTTTTCTTTAAATACACTCGAGCGACATCTGCAATATGAATAATATCAGCAAGACCATGATCGTCAGCAACGAGTGCTGATTTTGGCTCGAAGCGGACATCACCTTGCGATAGATTCACATCATTGTTATCGATATAAGGAGGGTTAGATACAATAACATCAAACCTTGTTTCTTTATCTACCTCGCTAAACCAATTGCTTTGATAAACATTAACTTGTGGTAATTTTAAGTTTGCGGCATTGCGTTTAGCTAAGGCAACAGCATCTTCGCTAAAATCAACAGCATCTATGTGCCAATTGGCTTGCTCTGAAGCTAATGCTAACGCAATTGCACCAGTACCAGTGCCTAGGTCTAAACAATGAATGCTAGCTTGATCAGCAAATATTTCTAGTACCTTTTCCACTAAAACTTCAGTATCTGGACGAGGTATAAGCGTTGCAGGTGACACATTAAAAGGAAGAGACCAGAATTCTTTCACACCAGTGATATATGCAATGGGTTCCCCAGCTTCTCGGCGTGTTAACAACTGAAAGTATTGGTTAATTAATTGCTCAGAAATTTTTTTTTCTGGCCAGGTTAATAAATAACTGACTTCTTTATTTAAGACTAAACATAATAGTAGTTGTGCATCTAATTTAGCACTATCTGAACATGGTGCTAATAAGCGGCGACCATGTTCTACAAGTTGCTCAATAGATTGAGAGGTTTGTGAAGATTCAGTGTCTGTCATACCAAAGTAAACTTAAGCCTTTTTATTAGTTTTGTTCAGCAAGTGCCGCTAATAAATCTGCTTGGTTCTCTAGCATGATAGGTTCCATCACTAAGTTCAAACTACCTTCCATTATCTCACCTAAGCGATAAAGAGTTAAATTGATACGATGATCACTCATTCTACCTTGTGGAAAATTATACGTTCTAATACGTTCAGAACGATCACCACTGGCAACTAAATTTCGACGAGAAGATTCTTCATCACTTCGGCGTTTTTCATCTTCAGCTGCTTGTAATCTTGCTTGTAAAACAGACATAGCTTGCGCACGATTTTTATGTTGCGAGCGTTGATCTTGACACTCTACAACTACGCCTGTTGGAATATGGGTAATACGAATTGCCGAGTCTGTTTTGTTAACATGCTGACCACCCGCTCCTGATGCTCTAAAAGTATCAACTTTTAAGTCTGCTTTGTTAATTTCAATCGCTTCTGATTCAGGGATCTCAGGCATAACAACTACTGTACAAGCGGATGTATGAACACGCCCTTGAGATTCGGTTTCAGGTACACGCTGAACACGATGCCCACCTGATTCAAACTTCATAAATCCGTAAGCGCCATCACCAATCACTTTTATGACCACTTCTTTGTAGCCACCTTGTTCACTTTCGTTACTGTTCATTATTTCAAGTTTCCAGCCTTGTTTTTCAATATAACGGCTGTACATTCTAAATAAATCCCCTGTAAATATAGCGGCTTCATCACCACCAGCGCCTGCACGTATTTCCATATAACAGTTACGATCATCGTTTGGATCTTTCGGCAATAGTAGGATTTGCAAATCGTCAGATAGTTTTTCTACTGCTTTTTTCGCGTCTTTAAATTCTTCTTGCGCCATTTCGCGCATATCAGGATCATCATCTTTTAGCATTTCTTCTGCTGTGGCAAAATCATCCGTAGCATCTTGATACGCTTTAAATACTAATGTTACTTCTTCTAATTGTTTAAATTCTTTAGACAAAGCACGAAATTTTTCTTGATCGCTGATCGTTTCAGGATCTGATAATAGCGCTTGCACTTCTTCAAAGCGCTCAACGAGTACTTCAAGTTTTTGATAAACTGATTCTTTCATTAATAATAACTTCTTATCTACGGGTATAGAGATATCACTCAAAATAACACAATCTGTTATCCATGATTATTAAGTGATATGGAAAATTTTTTTTAATAATGCCGGCATTATATTCTACTTAAGATAATAACGCAGAGTTTTTTCTCGTTAAGGTGAAAAGATCTCTTGGTTGGTATATTAATCGATAATTATTTGACGTAATTAATTCAGGCGTGTTATCTGTTGCTAAAGCTAGTCTTCAGATTCAAGATCAAAAATATCTCGCAAATAAATAAGTTTATCTAATTCACCGCCTTGAGCAGCACTTTGTATAGCACTCGTTGGCGCATGCATAAATTTATTCGTTAACTTCGTTGCTAGCTCTGCCAGTACAGCCTCTGGCTTTTTATTATTTTGAAGCTGAATTAAGGCTTTTTCTAGAAGTTGATCACGATTCTCTAAACATTGTTGACGATAGCTAATCACCGTGTCTTGTGTATTTAAACCACGTAACCATGCCATAAAGCTATCTGACTGGCTACTCACCATACTTTCTGCTTGTACGGCAGCTTTTTGTCTATTTTGAATATTTTCGGCAATAATATTTTGTAAATCATCAACTGTGTATAAAAATACATCTTCCAGTTCAGATACTTGCTCTTCAATATCTCTTGGTACGGCTAAATCAACCATAAATATTGGTCGATGTTTTCTCTGAGACAACGCATGCTCAACCATCCCTTTACCAATAATAGGTAAAGTACTTCCAGTAGAGCTGATCACAATATCTGTTTGATTCATTTTCTCAGGTATTTGCGCTAGGGTAATAACATCTGCGCCAATTTGTTTGGCCATACCTTCTGCACGCGCGAGTGTTCGATTAGCCACCGTAATTTTACCCACCTTATTTTCATAAAGGTGTTTAGCGACTAACTCTATTGTTTCTCCTGCCCCTACTAAAAGTACATTCACTTTTTCGAGTTTGGCAAAAATATGCTTAGCCAGGTTTACTGATGCAAACGCGACAGAAACAGCGCTAGCACCAATATCGGTATCGGTTCTAACTTGTTTAGCCACACCAAAGGTTCGCTGAAACAACCGGTCAAGCACCAAAGCCATTGAACCTGCTGCTTTTGCTTGGCTATAGGCTTGTTTCATTTGACCTAAAATTTGAGGCTCGCCTAAAACTAACGAGTCTAAACCGCAAGCAACACGCATCATATGATTAACGGCATGTTGTCCTTGATGACAATATATACTGGGTAAAATAGTAGAAGCCGGTACTTTGTGGTAGTTTTCTAACCACTGCAAAATGCGTGCTTGCGTAAGGTTTACATCACCGTCTTGAACAACATATAACTCTGTACGATTACAAGTTGATAAAATAGCGGCTTCACCACATTGCACTTCTTGTAGCATTTGTTGCAGAGCAGCGCTTAAGTGATCAGGATTAAAAGCAATTTTTTCCCGAACAGCAACTGGTGCAGTTTTATGATTAATTCCAAGCGCGACAATGGACATATTGCTAAATATTTAACCTTTTCAATTTAATGATAACTTTAATGCTGAACTAGTTCTCCCTATTGTAATACGAATATCACTTAAGAGGTAAGTCATTAGCCTTATTATCTGTCAGGTTTTTTAAAATAGTAATGATCTGTAACAAAAATTTGAAGAAAATTTAACTTAGTTTCCCAAAATAGCATTAAATATGGTCAAATAAGCTCTCTTAGAAAACTCATCAAGGAAACCTCGTTATAATGATGCTAACTTTTCGCCTCTGTTTAATACTTTTCATTATCGGCTTAGTCAGTGGCTGTTCAACAAAGTCAATAACAAACGTACAAACTACTCAAACAGTTGACGAGAGAACACAGCAATTATTACAACTTAACGACTGGCAACTCACCGGTAAAATTGCCTTTATTCAATCAAGTAAACGTGAAAGTGCTTCTTTAAGTTGGCACTATAACGACACTGACAATAGCCAAGAACTCGATTTAAACTCATACTTGGGTATCAATGTTCTACATTTAACGTCAAACAACAACCTACATACTATTGAAGTCGATGGTAAAACTTATAAAAGCAGAAACCTTGACCAGTTAATTACCTCGCTGACCGGTTTTAATTTACCGACAAAAGCTCTAGTTTATTGGCTTAAAGGACTACCTTTTAGTGCCAATGATAAAATACAATACCATGACGATACTCAATTACCTGTCTCTCTTACTAGTGAATATAATAATCAGTTATGGCAAATTAATTATGCTAATTATCAACCCAATAATGGCGTTCAGTTAGCCTCTTCCTTTACCTTAAAACAACATGATTTACTCATTAAAATATCAATCAAAAAATGGACATTTTAAATAAATGAAACAACCTCCTTTTTTTCGTTTTTCATCTCCGGCCAAGTTAAATTTATTTCTGCATGTCGTCGGGCAACGTGAAGATGGTTATCACGAGCTAGAAACACTTTTTCAATTTCTCAATTATGGCGATACCTTAGATATCCGCATAAACAATTCAGGAGCAATTGATTTACTGACGCCAATGACCGGCGTAGCAACACAAGACAATTTAATTTATAAAGCAGCGAAATTATTACAAGACAGTACCAACAACACTCTTGGCGCTGATATAAAGATCAATAAAATTTTGCCTATGGGTGGCGGTTTAGGTGGCGGTTCATCGAACGCGGCAACCGTTCTATTAGCACTCAATATTTTATGGAATTGCCAATTAAGTACCGATGAATTAGCAAAGTTAGGTGTATCATTAGGTGCTGACGTCCCTATTTTTATTCATGGTTTCTCTGCTTTTGCACAAGGTATCGGAGAAAAACTGACTAAAGCTACGCCCAAAGAATATTGGTACTTAGTGAGTAAGCCTGCTTGTCATATTTCAACCGCAGCAGTTTTTACACATCAAGATTTACCACGTAATACACCAAAACTCACCAGTACAAAGATTAACCTTGAGCAATGCCATAACGATTGCCAAACATTAGTAATAAAACACTACCCTAAGGTTGCCAAGTTACTAACTTGGTTGTTAGAATACGCGCCATCTCGAATGACAGGAACAGGTGCGTGTATTTTTTCGCATTTCAACTCGGAAACTGAGGCGCTTTTAATACAATCGAAACTCCCGCCAGAGGTAGAATCGTTTGTTGCTAAAGGAGTAAATTCTTCTCCTGTATTAGTAGAATTAGAAGCTTTGAGAGAAAAAACTAAACTATTTAAATAATTTACTGAATTTTAGCTATATTAATATGAAGTTTTTATTTTTAATCTTTATGTTGATAACGCTAAATTTGGTATCGTAATGTTAATGTCTAAAGTTTCTGAGGAAATGACAGTGCCTGACATGAAAATATTTGCGGGTAACGCCACCCCTGAACTGGCCAAACAAATTGCTAACCGTCTTTATATTACTTTAGGCGAGGCCAAGGTTGGTAGTTTTAGTGATGGTGAAATAAGTATTGAAATTACTGAAAATGTTCGTGGTGCGGACGTTTTTATTATTCAATCAACATGCTCTCCAACGAATAATAACTTGATGGAACTTATAGTAATGATTGATGCATTACGCCGCGCTTCTGCCGGTCGTATCACTGCAGTAATTCCTTACTTTGGTTACGCCCGTCAAGATAGACGAGTACGTAGTGCTCGTGTACCAATTACTGCTAAAGTTGTAGCAGACTTCTTATCAAGCGTAGGTGTTGACCGTGTCCTAACGGTTGATCTTCATGCTGAACAAATTCAAGGGTTCTTCGATGTACCTGTTGATAATGTTTTCGGCACACCTATTTTACTTGAAGATATGCTAGAAAGAGAGTTAGACAACCCTATTGTTGTTTCTCCTGATATTGGCGGTGTTGTACGTGCTCGTGCTGTAGCAAAACTACTTAATGATGCTGACCTTGCTATTATTGATAAGCGTCGTCCAAAAGCTAATGTTGCACAAGTCATGCACATTATTGGTGATGTAAAAGACCGTGATTGTATTATCGTTGATGATATGATTGATACGGGCGGTACATTAGCCAAAGCAGCTGAAGCATTAAAAGAACATGGCGCAAAACGTGTTATCGCGTATGCAACTCACCCTGTTCTTTCTGGCAATGCTTGCGAGAACCTTAAAAATTCAGTAATCGATGAATTAGTGGTAACAGACTCTATTCCATTAACACCTGAACTGAAAGAACTTAAAATGATTCGCCAACTCACCCTAAGCGGTATGTTGTCTGAAGCAATCCGTCGCGTTTCAAATGAAGAGTCTATCTCTGCAATGTTTGAAAACGAATAATTTAACCATTAGTTAAATTAACGACGGCAAAAAAGCACCTTTATAGG
>NZ_BAAJLX010000026.1:0-9098 GCF_057543495.1 Colwellia sp. SU-HH01217
ATAACGACAATAATTAAGAGCCATTACCATCTTCAACACGGCTTTTAAGTTTCTGACCGGGTCTAAATGTAACCACTTTACGGGCAGAGATTGGAATATCTTCACCTGTTTTAGGGTTACGACCTGGTCGTTCTTTTTTCTGGCGTATGTCAAAATTACCAAAACCAGAAAGCTTTACTTGGTCGCCGCTCTCTAAAGTTTCTCGAATTTCTTCAAAAAACACCTCAACCATATTTTTTGCGTCGCGCTTACTCAGCCCAACTTTTTCATACAAATGCTCTGCTACTTCTGCTTTGGTAAGCGCCATTACTTAGTTCCTCAGTGTTGCATCTAATTCTGCTGATAACGTTTCAACAACTCGATTAACAACATCATTAATGTCTTTTTCTTCGAGTGTTTTCTCATGATCTTGTAATATCATAGCAATTGCTAAGCTCTTAAAACCAGGTTCAATGCCTTGACCTTGATATACATCGAATAAGTTTAGATCAATTAAATTATTTCCGCCAACCTTTTCAATAAGTTGTAACACATTTTTTGCGTCGACACTCTCTTTTACTACTACTGCAATGTCTCTTCTGTTTGCAGGAAAGCGAGATATATCGGTAGCCAGAGGGATTTTCTGAGTTAAAACTTCAGACAATAAAAGTTCAAAAATAAATGTTTTACTTTTTAAGCCTAATTTTCTTTCTAATTCAGGATGTAAGGTACCAACATGGCCAACTAATATTCCATTACGTGTTATTTTAGCGGTTTGCCCTGGGTGCAAGGCTGCTATTTCAGCTGCAGAAAATTCGAACTCTTCTGCATTTTGTGTTAACGATAACAAGGCTTCAACATCACCTTTTATATCATAAAAATCACTAACGCTCTTTTCCATTGTCCAATGTTCATCAACACGTTGACCACTAATAACACCCGCAATCATATTTTCTTGACGAACACCGTTTTCGGCTGACTCATCTGGTACAAATCGTAAACCAACCTCGAATAAACGTACACGGTGTTGTTGACGGTTTTGATTATAAGCTATTGATTGCAATAAACCTGTCCATAAACTTAAACGCATTACAGACATTTCTGAAGAAATTGGATGCGGTAAAACCATCACTTCTTGTTCAGGGAATAACAATGACTGAACATTGGGATCAACAAAACTGTAAGTAATTGCTTCTTGATAATCACGATTAACCAAAGTTTGGCGAAGTTTACTTATTGATAAAGTAGCTTCTTTTTGCGGTGTCATTGTTAAAAATGCTTTTGGCGCTAAGTTAGGAATATTGTTGTACCCAAATATTCTTGCTACTTCTTCAATTAAATCCACTTCAATTTTTATATCAAAGCGATAAGCAGGCACAATAACTTGCCAAACTTTATCATTGTCCTCACCCGTAGATGCTACGTTAAATTCTAATCGCGTAAGAATTTCAGTGACGGTTTTATCATCAATAAAGTGGCCAATTCGAGCGTCTAGCATTTTACGGCGTAATTCTACCGACTTCTCTGTTGGAATATGTTCTTCAGATTGAGCGTTGACAATAGGACCCGCTTCACCACCAACAATATCAAGTAATAACTGGGTAGCACGTTCCATAGCATCGTGCTGTAATTGAGGATCAATACCACGCTCGTAACGGTGAGAAGCATCGGTATGTAAACCATACTGACGTGCTTTACCTAAAATAGCTAAAGGCGCGAAAAAAGCACTCTCTAAAAATATATCGGTTGTTTTAGCTGTAACCCCTGAGTGTAAACCACCAAAAATACCTGCTATAGCTAAAGCTTTACCACCTTCACTTCCTTGGTCGGCAATCACTAGTGTTTGAGCTGATAACTTAACTTCGTTTTCATCAAGTAAAGTTAATGCTTCATCTTGTTTAGCAAACCTTACATTAATGCCACCTTCAATTTTATCTAAATCAAACGCATGCATTGGATGGCCAAGTTCTAATAAAACATAATTGGTTACATCAACGACCGGATCTATTGAACGAATACCACAACGACGTAATTTTTCAATCATCCATAGGGGTGTTGCTGCATTTAAGTTTATGTTTTTAATTACACGGCCTAAATAACGAGGACAGGCTTCCCCTGCTTCAATATTTATTTCAATGGCATCATCAATTGAAGGAGTTACTGTTCCAATAGCAGGTTCAGTTACCGCTAAACTGTTTAATACACCAACTTCGCGTGCTAAACCTTTAAGACCTAAGCAATCACCACGGTTAGCCGTTAAGTCAACATCTATTGTTACATCGTCTAAATCTAAATACTCACGAACGCATTGGCCAATAGGTGCATCGTGTGCTAATTCCATAATGCCATCAGCACTATCTGCCAAACCGATTTCAGATTCACTACACAACATACCGTGTGATGGTACACCACGTAATTTAGCTTTTTTAATTTTAAAATCACCAGGTAAAACAGCACCTACAGTAGCAACAGCAACCTTTAAACCTAAACGACAATTTTTAGCACCACAAACAATATCAACTAATTCACCATCATTAAAATCTGGTCCTAAATTAATTTTGGTTACTTGTAATTTATCAGCATCTGGATGTGGGCCACACTCAACAACTTCACCAATTAATACACCCGTAAATTCTCCAGCTACGGGTTCAACACCATCAACTTCTAAACCAGCCATGGTTATTTGATGAGACAATTCTTCTGAGGTTATCGCAGGGTTTACCCACTCACGTAACCATGATTCACTAAATTTCATTATACGTTTCCTACTTGAACTGTTTTAAAAAGCGAAGATCGTTTTCAAAGAATGCACGTAAGTCATTCACCCCGTATCTAAGCATAGTTAAACGCTCTACTCCCATACCAAAAGCAAAGCCTGTGTACACTTCAGGATCTATGCCTACGCTACGTAAAACATTAGGATGTACCATGCCACAGCCTAATACTTCTAACCATTTACCATTTTTACCCATAATGTCTACCTCAGCAGATGGCTCGGTAAATGGAAAATATGAAGGTCGGAAACGAATTTCAACTTCTTCTTCAAAAAAGTGATGAAGAAAATCATGCAAAATGCCTTTAAGATGAGTAAAGCTAACGTCTTTATCAACCATTAAACCTTCAACTTGATGAAACATTGGCGTATGCGTTTGATCATAGTCATTACGATATACTTTACCTGGCGAGATAATTCTCAATGGTGGCTTTTCAACTTCCATCGTTCTAATTTGAACACCTGATGTTTGAGTACGTAACACTAACTTAGGATTAAAATAAAAAGTGTCGTGATCTTGACGAGCTGGATGATGCTCTGGAATATTTAAAGCATCAAAATTATGATAATCATCTTCAATTTCAGGACCAGCTTTAACTTCAAAACCTAAATCACCAAAAAAGCTTTCTATTCGTTCAATGGTACGTGTTACTGGATGAAGGCCTCCAATTTGAGTTCCTCTTCCAGGTAAGGTTACATCAATTGACTCTGCCGCTAGCTGCTTTTTAATTTCTTCATTGCGAAGCAATTCACCACGAGCAACCAATAACTTTTGTACTTGTTGCTTTGCAATATTAATTACTTGGCCAGCTTTGGGCTTTTCTTCTTTGGGTAATTTACTTAAACCTTTCATTTGTTCGGTAAATAATCCCTTTTTACCTAAAAAGTTCACTCGAACTTGATCAAGTGCAGCAGGATCTGTTGCTGCGGCAATAGCTTGTTCTGCCTGCAAGACTATATCGTCTAAAGTTAAATCGTCTAAATTCATGAGCTCCTCGGATGCGAAAGCATTTATTGGCTAGACTAAGTTGATAAATAAATGGTGGATGATTTTACACAAAAACTGACTGATTAAGTAGTGGGAACAAACGTTTTAATTGAAATATTTACTTTATTTGCCTGATTTTTTCTTTTGAATATCAATGAAACGTTAATATGGAGCATTTTTAAGTAAAGATACTGACTAAAATTCACTAAAAAGATTAAATTAATGATAGTGATACAAAGAGTTGTACAATTACTGCATTATCTTTATTTGTTAAATCGTTGCTCAAAGGCAGAAACACTAAACCCTTGCATCTTATCTTGCTTTCCGATCAAAATTAACGGATAACCTGTGCCACCTAGTGCTTTAAATTCTTTATTTTTACTCGGACGATCTTCAACATTATACTCAATAAATGTTAACCCTTTGTCTTTAAAGTATGCTCTTGCTTTTTTGCAATATGGGCACCAAGATGTGGTATACATCACAATTTTCTTTTGTTGAGCCATAGCATTTTCTTCACTATTAGCACTTACCTGAGTAAAGCTGTTTGACTGTCCAAGCTTTACAACTTCTAACTTCTCCTGTTCTGGTGGTTTATCACCAAAGTGAACATTTCCTTGACTGTCTACCCACTTAAACACTTCTGCACCATAAGTATTCACCGACCATAATGTGCTGAGTGTTATTGCAATAACAAGCTTAAAATTGTGCATGTAAATCCATTTAATGTGTTTAGGTTTTATCTATATCTAGAGAAAGCACTACAACTGTACAGCTAAGACAAAATAAAGAGTATATTTATTGATTATTTTTGTTACGTATAATTTACTGATTACTGTTAATAAAACAGGGAACTTGCGATATTAACAACATGCTCTAAATTACCATTATTTCCATGCCTGTTAGAATAACTACTTTTAGGAGCCTCAATATTAGGAGGAGCGGTTTGTTCAATCATCTCCATTTTTAACCGAGCTAACTCGGCAGCAGAGAGCTCGTTATTATGAATTTTACTTAACTCACCTGTATCTAGCCAAATACCAGCACAACCTGGACACTCATCAATTTCAATTAATTTTAGAGGACTGTAATAACGCCTCATCATCACAATATCTGGACACTTAGGACATTTTATCCGTTCTTGCTCACCCATCAAAGGTGAATTAAATTGACGTAAGTGTTTAGCTAACGCTCGGCCTCTTATATCACCAACGCTTTTAAATTTTGATAACTCCAAATTATCAAAAAACACACCTCCACATTGCTCTGAAATATTAACAGCAACCCCGCCAACTTTAATTGTTTTCAATTGACTTCCTGTCCTTGGACACTTCATTTAACATCACCTTTAAAAAATAATACCTGTAACTCTCACTTGTGGAGCTATCTTAATGTACCAACTCATTCTCTTTTCGAAATTTTTCAGCTGAACGCTTAGCCAAAAGGTGAGCTTTTGTCAAAGCCTTGCTAGCAACCGTTTTCACATCTGGTACAACACCTATACCTTCCCAATTAGTTTGAGTGATGGGGTTTATAGCTCGGCCAGTAGGGACATTAATACTAAAGTATTTATTTATTTCGATCGGGCCACCTGGATTTGCACCACCCCCAGTATTTTCACCCACTATTACTGCCCTTTTGCGAGTCTTAAAATTATAAGCAAACTCTTCAGCTCCAGAAAAAGTATAATGACTTGTTAAAACAAATAACGGAACATTTGGCATTCGGTCAGCAGGTAATTTATCAAGAGTCCAAAACTCCTGTGTTCTATTGCCTTTCCTCCAATACAAACTGTTTAAATGCGTTTTTTTACCAAAGAAATAACTGCAAATATATTGAACCATATCAGGAGATCCACCATCATTCTTACGTAAATCAAAAATTATGGCATCAGTATTTTTAATAACCTGCATGACTCCATTAACCGTTTCTTTTGCCGAATCAAAACCACTGAAATATCTAAAATCAACATAACCAACATTACCCTCTAAAATTTCAATTTTTTTAAAACCATAGTTTTCATTTTGTTCTTGCTTTAAATATTCTAAATAGGGGTTATTTGACTCTTCCTGCTCTGAATGAGGTTTGTTAACGCGAACTTCCATATGTTTATCATGATTTATGTACTGTAAATCTTCAGTTAATGTAGATGCAAATTCATCAGCATTAATAATTTCATTATATATCCCCTGCTCTAATTGCTTTTGTATATAAGCAACATTTTTTTCTGCAATTTCTGGGAAAACATAGTTTTCAATAACGATTTTAGAAACACGCTCTATAACTTCTTCACGCTGCTCTTTATTTATTTCAATACTTTTTGGCTGAGCAATTGATGAAAACATTACCGTGGAAAGTAGAAAAAATAATACTTTGATTAACCTAATGTTAGGTATTGAATAAAACATATAACTTCCTTATTCGATGATGAAAATAAAGCACTATAACACCTTTATATGAGGCAAATAATTGTTGACTAATATAAGCAACGTTGGAGAAAGAACATTTGTAATTTCTCCTTTTGAATAACTTATATGATAATTACAACTTCCAAGAAATTTCGTTTCTTAGCTTTTCAACGAGCTTAACATCAGCTCCCGCCACAGCAGTGTATACGAAAGTTTGTTTATCAACTTTTACACACTTTATAGCAGCACGGTTATTACTGAAATTTCCGTAAACGTAATTACCGTTTTTAACAACAGACTTAAACCCTAAAGAGTTAAGAATGGACACACCTTTTACAGCGCATAACTCAGGAGTTTCCTTTAATGCTTTATGATGAGACCAAAGTTGAGGTGTATATTCTTTTTTAACAGTAACCAATTTAGTTGTAGTAATAACTTTTGCTTCGGAAATTTTATCTGGACTGGATACACAACCTGATATTGTGATGATTAGTACTAAAATTAGATATTTGATGAAACTCTCCTTGTCATATAATGTCCATTTAACGGACTAATAATTGATTATTAAAATGTATTGCAAAAAAAAACGAGACCGAGAAAAACTGTTAGCAGCCCCCGCTTTACCCACTTTTTATATGACAACTTGATCATATAGCTCTAGTGGCAATCCGTCAGGATCACTAAAAAAGGTAAACTTTTTATTCGTATATTCATCTATTCTAATCGGCTCAACATCTACGCCTTGAGATAAAAGGTAATTTCTAACAGATTCAACAGAGTCTACGTTAAATGCCAAGTGCCTTAAGCCTAGAGCTTCAGGAAAGCTCGGTCTAACAGGTGAATTTGGAAAAGAAAACAACTCTATTTGCCCACCGTTTGGTAATTGCAGATCGAGTTTAAATGAATCTCGTTCTTTCCTATAATTCTCAGCTATAATCTCTAGTCCAAGAATTGTGACATAAAAACTTTTAGACTTTTCATAATCTGAGCAAATTATAGCCGCATGATGAATCGATTTAAGCACATAATCTCCTTGTTTAACTTCTTATGTTTTGCTTTTACATTTAATAGATTCTTCACCAAAACGATAAGTATTATTAACTAAAACATAAGCACCTGAAACTATAGCGGTTGTAGGAACCAATATCGGTGTTAGTACAATACCGCTAATTGAATAATAAGAGTTTGATTCTTTGGCTACATCTATTATTTTAAGTGTTTTTCTATCCGTTGATATTTCACACCTATTAATGTGTAACTTGTCCTTAACAGGTACAACAACACAAGCATTAATAAATAACACTGATAGTATAATAAGTTGTTTAAATTTCATATTCATTCCTTGAGCTATTGCGAAAATTTCGCAAAAAACATAACACCCGGCTCACGAGCCGATTTGTAGTCGCGAAGCAGCGAAATACTGGTCGCAGTGCCGTCGATTGTTATACCTCTTCCTGTATTTAATCAAAAATTTCTAATCTAGCCCAAGTCTCTTCCGAATACGCTTGGCCCATGATGGCCTTTGTATTTTGTAGCTATATATATTTTCTGGAACAATAATATTAGGGTTTGCCAATACAAGCGCGTCGAAAAAACCTTGTCGATCAAATCCACGATAATTCCCGTACATTAGTTGCTTCTGCTCTCCATTTTTGAGCACTATTAAGTTAGAAAGAAAATCCTGCCTTACATTACTTACTTGCTTTAACTCCTTAATGTCAAAAATATTAACCTGCCAGCCCACATCACTGAAGGTAGGATCAAAATAGGACAAATCGGTTGGCGTGACACAAACTCTAATTTGCTTATTTTCAAACCAAAACCACATTGCTAATCCAAGCAAAGCAGCTTCAACAACCCAAATAGCGATATCGAGAACGTCAAGAAGTTGTGTTAGGGCAACTCTATCGCTCGTCAAATTAGGGAGAAATTTATGTGCTGCCAGGTATAAAAGGAGTGCCACGCAAGCATTGAAAACAAGTAATAATGCTGAAGAACGTTGCTTCCTAGTAAAAATGAAGTAAGTTGTCATCTTTTTCTCTTTATTTAGACTCTCTAATTGGACGCCAAGCCCTTTTTACTTCCTAAGTTCCCACCTTGATAGTGTGCTACGCCGTCTTCTTACCTTTACATATAACGCCTCAATCTGAGGTAATAAAATAGTTGGTTATAATTAGCGACGCAAGAGCAAAAACCCAACTGTTTTTTGTCCGTTTTATCGGAGGAGGATTATCACATAACCACTTTAAGCTATTGTTATATTGCACTTTATTCAGGGCTAACAACACTACCATAAACTTTATTTTGCATTGGTCGTTTAACTAAGTAAATAGCCCCGTTATTCTTCATTTCTTTAATTTTACTAAAAGAAATATAATCCGGTATTAAGGTAAAGTAATTACTGTTATGTAGTTCACCATACTCGATACTATTTACTACAGAATATTGCCATTGATAGAAAACACTCCCATAAACTATAGCTACGTTATCATCACTAACACGTATAACCTTAGCTAATTTATATTTGCTTTTTCGTTCTAATTTATCATTGAGAAGCTGCATATCTAGAAAATAGATATCATTAACTTGGGGATTTAAAATAAAAACCGAAGTTTCTGCTCGCTCAGTTTCATGCTGCTCATATTTTTCGTATCCCAAATATATAATCACAAGTAAGAAAATCAATAGTACGAGTTTATTTAAGGGGGTTGATAACTCTGGTTTGAGTTGTTTTGTCCCTAAGGTATGCAGCACTTTAATGAATCCCTTTAAATAAGTTGAACGTTCAGTGATAGAGCCTTAAATGTTTTGTAATACTAAAAATTAGAATGACAAAATCTAAATTAAACTCCAATGTTCATGTGCAATACTACAATATAACGCCACAAAAATCGGCTTGTAATTGTTGGCTAAAATCCGTGAGGCACGAACGAGAGCCAACTGTTACAAG
>NZ_BAAJLX010000027.1:0-8330 GCF_057543495.1 Colwellia sp. SU-HH01217
GTCACGAGGTTGCTGATGTGACGTACCTGAAAGTTAAAGGTGATCTTCCCCCGATAAAACGGCCAACTAAATTTTGCCCCTTAACAGGGCGTTAGTTGCCTTTATTCTGGTGGGAAATTCTGCTTTTGGTGCAAAACTCTCATTATTCTAATCGTTTCACCATCGACCCAATAAGAAACAATCATTGATATTTCTGGAATAATTAGCACTCTTCCACGAAAAATGTCTCTTTTAACACCCATTAGTGGGTGTTCTAATAAATTCTCAACTTTAGCTTCAATAGTTTGATCAGTTTTTTCTGCTGCACTTGGATTAAAATCAAAAAGAAACTCAAATATTTTTTCGCGATCATTCAATGATTCTTCTTCCCAAAAGATCATGATTTATCTCTATTTCGAATTTTATGTTTTCTTGCTTCCATTAAGGTTTTCGCTTCATCATGTACAATAAAATTCGCTTTTCCGCTATCAAACTTGTCAAATGCTGCATTTATTTGTTCAGATAACCATGCATCATGGCTTATAGTTTTTCTCTGTTCTTCTGCTAAACCTTCTGCAAGTTCTCGGCATGCGTCGCTAAGAGTGCGGCCTTGGCTTTCGGCCATTAGTTGCGCCAAACGTTTCGTTTCTTCATCAACTCTAAATTGAATGCGAGTGTCCATTATAAGTTACCTTAAATAAGTTCGGTACTCACAAATGTTAGCACTGCAATTAATCCAAGGCAACTAACAAGTTGCTTAAACGGACAAAAAACAGTTGGTTTTTGCTCCTGCGTCGCTTATTTTAACCAACTATTTTTTGCCTGTTAATTAGGTGTTATATTTAATCAATGCTTCGGTGATATCATCGAGTAAAACTAAAAGGACTTAAAATGAAAAAAACACTACCTCTTACTATGTGTATTTTGGCATCAATTTATGTTTCAACCGCACTAGCTGAAGAAACAAATGATTGGTACATAGGCGCGTCATATAATTCTCAAACAATTTCAATGTATGGAAGTAGAGATTTTCAAACAGCAGGTGCAACTGCTGGATATAAGATTAACGACATATTTTCTATTGAGACTAGACTTCATACAGGTATATCTGGCTACTCATTTAACTTCAATGAATCTGGATTTGAAGATCAAAAATACAAACAAGATATAGAATACCAAGGTCACATACTCGCAAAGGCATCATATACTATTACAGAAGCGTTTAAGGTTTATGCTCTAGCCGGATATACTAAAACAAAAACTGAAATAAGCACTTCACTTTCCTACACTGATTTAAGTGGTAATACAAATGTAACTTATCCTTTTCAGTATTCTGAGAATGTAGATGGTTTCAGTTATGGCGTGGGTCTTGATTATCAAATAAATAACCAGTTTAGTGTTTTCATTGATTATCAAGTTCTTCCTGATTTCGATATATATCAAGACTCGTCAGGTAGCTGGGATAGTTTGAATTTAGGAGTTAATTACTCATTTTAATGAATTTGAATATAACAAGGCGCTTAAACGGAAAAATACAGTTGGCTGCGCTCGTGCCTCGCACATACTAGTCAAACTGTATTTTTTCGCTTAGCTTAGCGTTATATTTTTATCGCAGTCCAATATTATAGGTGATAATAATATTGGTTATAACTTCAAATGAATCTATCATTTAGAGTGAAAATTTAACAATCTTATATTATCTACAAATTAAAAATGGAGTTTTAATTTGACTGATCATACGTCAGTAAAAAATGCTATCAATTCTTTTTATAAAGGAGCTGGTTTAAACCTTACTTTCAAAGGAGATGTTAATGCTCGCGTAGCAGAAATCTTTGGTGAAATGATCTTTGCAACTCAGAAATGCTCAACTGCATTAAGCTGGGTTCCACGTCCTAGTGGAGGGAAGGCAACAATATCTTGGATCGTAAGAAACTTTTCTCAAAGTGTTTTAAGACAGATAGAATCAAAGCAATCATTAACTTGTGCTAAAGAAGTAGTACGTAATTATAGCACTAAATTACAGCTTGCTGCATTGGGTATATAAAATGAAGATAATAATCCCTTTTTTGCTATTAATGACATCTTGCAATGTATTTGCTACTAATAATGTAAAACAATTCCCTAAGTCAAAGTGCTCAACAGGTACCTTACAGTTAAATATAGTTGATGTATCTTTCTGCCCTATGAAAGATGATTTAAACCAAATAAATTTTCTTGGGTTATCTGACCACACAGTCACAATTTTGAATAATGGTAAAGAGTTGACAATAGGCGTTAACCCTCCAGATGTTGCTATATCAAATCTTCATAAAAAATTTAATATCACCGTGCATGAATTTTTCTTGAGTTTATACACAAATTCATTAAAGACTGACAAGTTAAGTGTAATAAAAGAAGCATTTGATATAGATAGCTTTAATAAGATGAAGGTTTATCGTAAAGATGATTTATTTGCTTTTACTATTACTGGAAGTAATGTCGATTACGATAGGATTTATCTTAATAAAGTAGACAGTGATGTAATTTATCAAATAACTGGTGAGTTTGATGAACAAGAACTTTTAGAAATACTTTCAAGGGTAGAGTATTAAAAATATAACAAGTTGCTTAAACGGAAAAATAACAGCTGGGCATCGCTTCGCCATTATAGCCAACCGTTACTTTCCGCTTAGCAAAGCGTTAGCTGCACAGAATATTGCGGCATATTTCAATCTATAAGGATATTAAAATGAATAAAATGATCACTATTTACATTAAGCTCTCTAGTTTCAACAGTTTCTTTTGCCAATGAGATTTCTTCTGATTTTCTTAAAAATGAAATCGAATTAGCTCATACTCAATACTTAAAAGGCTCACCTGAAAGTGGGCTTTACGCACTCCAAGCCTTAGCAAGGATTCTAGAATCAGATAGCTCTAGCTTCAAACTAGGACCAAACAATTTATCGTTTACTTATTTAAGAATTGGTTTGTTACACGAACTGGCAGGCAGCCAATCTAAGGCAAAAGCATATTTCAACAAAGCTTTGAGATCTTATAAAGGTAAAAACATAGAAATTGCTCAGTTAAAAGAAACAGTTTCTAAACTAGACGAAAAGCGCAGCTAACAAGTTGCTCAAGTTCGTTCGTAAACTCACTGGGACAATTAACAGTTGGCTTGGCGCTTCGCGCAAGTATAGCCAACAGTCAATTGCCCCTTAGCAAGGCGTTATATTTCACGGAGTATTCAAGCATGGGTGAACAACAAATAGTTTATTCTTTCGCATGGTTTCAGCCTGAAGAATGGCAGTGTTTAAAAGAAACAGTAGATGATCCAACTACGCTAGATGATACTTATCAAGAATGGCGGCATAATGCTGAAAACGCTATCAGTGAACTTAGGGCTAATGGCGAGCAGGTTAAAAAGATATCTATCAAAATTAGTAAGCTTGTAACTTGGTGTGAATCTAAAGGTATAAAACCTGATGGTAAAGCTAGATCTGAATATGCAGCATTCCTTGCAGATCAAAGAAGTAACTGAAATTTGGTCTTCACATGTCATCTGCAATAGAATCTACACCTGCATTAATGGGAACTGTTTCTGCGGTATGGTGTGCAGTTTCGGCAAGTATTATAGGTGGTCGGTTTAATAGCGACTCAGCATCGTAAATACTTCTAACAAGAAATTAAACAAGGACTATTTTACAGTTTGCTCGGTTCCGCTTCGCTACACAATTTTAGCAAACTATTAAAAAGCCCCTTAATGTGGGCGTTAGTTTGCTATTAAGTTTTATTAAGGAAAGTGGTTTCAAATTCTGGTGAGTTTGTTAATCGAAGTGGTCAATCACAGGAAGTGTCTAGGTTTACCTGTCGCGTTTAGCGTTCAAACTTCCATGTAATCTCAATCACGTTAAGCCTTAACTTTTCAATAGTTTGTTGGTAATGTTGCGGTTACAAAAATTACGATTGTTTGTTTAAGTAAAGTGGGGCGGTCAAGCCGCATCAACACCGCATAACTAACAAGCAAATTAACAGGACTAAAAACAGCGGGCTTGTTCGCTTCGCTCCATTTTAGCCCACTATTTTTAGCCCGTTATTTGGGCGTTAGTTTGCTATTAAGTTTTACTAAGGAAAGTGGTTTCAAATTCTGGTGAGTTTGTTAATCAAAGTGGTTCATCACAGGAAGTGTCTAGGTTTTACCTGTCGCGTTTAGCGTTCAAACTTCCATGTAATCTCAATCACGTTAAGCCTTAACTTTTCAATAGTTTGTTGGTAATGTTGCGTTTACAAAATTTACGGTTGTTTGTTTTAGTAAGGTGGGGCGGTCAAGCCGCATTAACACCGCATAACTAACAAGCAATTTAATAGGACAAAAAACAGTTGGCTTCGCTTCGCGATTATAGCCAACCATTTTTCGCCCATTAATTGAGGCGTTAACTAGCACAGGAAATTTAGAGGGCATTGTGAAGCAAGTCGATCAAATAATTGAGCTATTAGAAGACCCTTCATTTCCACAGATTGTTTTGCTCGATGGAGCATGGGGAAGTGGCAAAACATATTTTATAAATAATAACTTGAGAGAAAAGGTTGAAGAGAAATTCAGTCAAAAAGTTTACTTTTTTTCCCTTTATGGAATTTCTAGCATTGATGATTTTAGAGATAAGATTATCTCATTATCACTAACTGACAAAGAAGAAGCGTCCGTACTAGCTAAATACTTCTCTAAAGCCATTGATGGTGCTGCAAATAATTTAGGAGAAAGAGGTGTTGGCGCTGTGTTAAGCGGAGCTGCTGGAGCCTACAAATATAAACTCTACGGCGAGCTTGATGATTGTGTATTGATCTTAGATGATTTAGAACGTGTTGTTGAAGAAAAACTAATTAAAAATATTTTAGGTGAGTGCTTAAGCTTAGCAGAATCAAAAAATATAAAAGTTGTTGTAGTGGCAAACGAAGAAAAACTTAATTGCAAAAGTGATATTGAGAAAGTATTTGCCGATAAATATAAATTTAGCTTTACGCATGAAGAAGTTACTTCAATCCTTAAAAAGGAATACGAAAATATTGATGATAAGTTAGCTAACGAACTTCTTCTAAATATTACGGCTATAAATTCGAAAAATATTAGAGTTTTAAAAAGAGCCTTATCAAAGTTTACTCGTATTCAAAAAGAAGTATCTCAAATAGAAAATGTCGTCCTTGATCAAGCACTATCAAGAATTTTAGGAGATGTAATAAGAATATGTTGTGCAAAGTTCGAGCATGGGTTTTCTAAAGAAAAGATGATTGATGCTATTGGTTCGCGAGTTATCCGTAGGATGGATAAAGACAATGAAAAAGAAAACAATAGTGACTATGAAAAATTGGATGAAATATTCGATGGAAGTTTTTATGGTGCGAATGAAAAATTAATTAGCTACTGCTGTGATGGGCTTTACGAATTCACCAATCTAAAATCGGAATTAAATCTACCAATAAAACAGACTCTTCTTGATGCTATGAAATCACCTTGGGTTCAAAATCAATTATCCGAAGAAGAATTCCAAAAGGGCGTGTTATTGCTGGAAGCGTTTATAGCTCAAGAGACTGATGTAGAGATTTACGAATGGTTCAGCATTTGCGATACATATATTTATATGCTGGATAAAAAAGTAATTGATCCTAAAAATGTTACAAAACCTAGCTTATTAGATTTATGTGATAGTGTTGATGTCGATAGGTTTCAAGCGCCAACAGAAGATGATGAATTTGAATATAGGTATCGAATTAACTTTTATGATAATGAGGTAAGTAAAAAATTCTTCTTGAAGAAAGAAAAATTGGATGCTCTAAAAAAAGCCAATAAAAATTCGCAATTCTCTCAAGACTTTCAAATATCATGGGGTAAGGTAAAGGATGATGTTTACCAAAGTTTTATGCATACACCTATTTTTCATAATCTGAGTGTAGAAGCTGTAGAAGAAGCTCTTCGTTCTTGGTCTAATGAAGATGTTTATCAGTTCGTTAGATTCATAAAGGAGAGGTATCGTTTCAGTAACATTGAAGACTTTTTCAAACCAGAATTAGAAGCTTTAAAAGCAATATATTTAATGGTTGATGATTTACAAAAAGAGTTAGGTGTAGGGCTAAAAGTTGCTAGCTTAGCTGATCTCTATGATAGTTTACTTGAGGCGCACTCTAGAATGGAAAAACATATACCTATCAAGGAGCAAAGCGCTAGTTAACAAGTTGCTTAAACGGACAAAAAACAGTTGGCTTTTGCTCGTTCCTCGCTAATTTTAGCCAACTATTTTATTGCCGCTTAGCAAAGCGTTATATTTGCAATAAAGTTTCTGAGTAAAAATGTCGGATAGAGAATTTAAATTAGTAGATTCTATTAAAAACAGTGCATCAAATATTATTGTTGCTACTTGTTTTATGAGTGGTGTAGCGTTTTTTGATTACATGCTTTTCATTCCCGTTGTTATTTTTGCACTTATTGGTTTTGCCATAATAAAATGGAAATCAGCATCAATTGCTTTTGCAGGGCTAATCGTAGGAGTTTACTTTATGTATTTACTTTCTAACGATCTTAGTCAGCTCGGTCTAACTAAACTTCTGCTAATTGGTTGGGTATGCTTTTCTTCAATCCATGCGCTAATTAAAATTATTCTATTAAAAAGAATACAGAGTAAAACGCAAATATAACAAGCATTTAAAGCGGGACTGCTAACAGTTTGCTCGGTTTCGCTTCGCTACACATTTTAGCAAACTATTATCAGCCCCTTAAATGGGCGTTAAGTTTCTAGGTGAATTATGGACGATAAACTGAAGCAATTGACTGCACTAGCAAGTCATTTTGTAGGTGAGCATTTTGATTACTGCAAGCCTTTGCTTGATCAAGACTATCAAGGTATGCATCCAGTAGTCAGATTTGTAAGCACTCAACTTTATCTATCCTGCCAGTTTAGTACTGAGAGCTCACTTCTATTATTACGACATGGACAAGAGTGGGACTCTGAAATTATCAATAGATCTATTATTGAAGGAGTTGTGAAGTACATCTTCATGCTTCAAGGTACAGAAGATGAGTCTATTGAGAAAGTGAAAGAATATTGGGAAATATTACCTAATTATTCAGCAGTGAAAAGAAGTGACAGGGTCAGTAGTTTACTAAAAACAGTAGACTCTGATGAATTACCTAATTGGAAATCTATTGACGACTTAAAACTTGAAGATTCTGATATCGATTCAATTCGTGAAGGTACAAATAAGCAACAGAGAAAGTCGCTTGAGCAAAAATGGTCGTTTAGCAATATTATTCAAGGCTTTAGTAAATCTGGTGATGAAAGGTTAATGCCATTAGTTCATTTAGCTTACAATTTCGGCATGAGTAGTCATTTAATTCATAAGGATGGCGATGGCGTTTCAATGATTTGGGAGCGTTGTACTAGAGATATAGAGCGTCAAGAAGCAGTTAAGCTCGCTCATATTGCTAGAGCTATATCTGATCTGTGTTCGTTTGCAGAAGCTAGAACTGTTATTTTGCATCAACATTGTAATACTGAGTATGAATTTATAGACAAATTAAGAGATTCTTATTCACCTTTATTTTCTGAATTAAAGGTTTTGTTAAAAGAGTTCAACAAAGTCGAGTACGAAACTTAACAAGGCGTTTAAACGGAACAAAAACAGTGGGTTACGTTTCGCTTCGCTACATATTATAACCCACATTTTTTGTCCGCTTAACGCGGCGTTAGGTATACGAAGTAAGCATGGAGCATCGTTGATGACTAGGAAGCATAAATTTATTATTGCTATTGTCGTAGTGCAATTTATCGCAATTTCTTACCTATTTATTCATGACTCTAATAAATATTTTGAACTACTTTCAAACGAATCAAGTGAAACGATAAATTTTATTAATATTTACCCTGATTATCATAGTTATGACAACCAAATAAAATCAAGGCTTAAAACAATCAAAGATCCTGTTAAATTCGATTTACTACTTAGCTGTATAAAAAATGGTAAAAGTGTCCCTCGAATAGAGGGGGAATTATTACAAAAAGAAGTTGTCGCTGTAATCTCTACAGTTTCAAAAGCTCAATATGCCATGCAGGTAAGCTTTTCAAAGACAGGTATTGGCTTTCTCGGTAAGTTTTATAATTACTATAATTATAAAACCGATCTGGGGGTTTCTCATAATTCTAAATCAATCAAATCGCAATGCTTGTACGATTGGTTTTATTCTGTAAAATCAATTACCGACAGTTCAGTGTAATGTATACCTAACAAGAAATTAAACAAGGACAAAAAACAGTTGGCTTTTTATTCACTCCGTTCACTTATTTTAGCCAACAATTTTTTGCCTGTTAATTAGGCGTTAGCAGTAA
>NZ_BAAJLX010000028.1:0-3892 GCF_057543495.1 Colwellia sp. SU-HH01217
CTTAAAATACCTCAAGTATTAACAAAAATATAATGATAAAGATAAAGGATAGACTAATTTTTAGGAAATGGTGCTGATAGGCAGATTCGAACTGCCGACCTCACCCTTACCAAGGGTGCGCTCTACCAACTGAGCCATATCAGCATTTCACAAAAATGGAGCGGGCGGCGAGAATCGAACTCGCAGCTTTAGCTTGGAAGGCTAAGGTATTACCACTATACGACGCCCGCTTTTTTGCTATTTTTATCTAAATAGTTTTTAAATTGTAGTCTGATAAAAGAAATGGTGGAGGGAGGTGGATTCGAACCACCGAAGGCGGAGCCGTCAGATTTACAGTCTGATCCCTTTGGCCACTCGGGAACCCCTCCATATTCTTTTTATCTGATAATGAACGTGGTGGTTCAATATCGTATTAATGGTGCCGACTGCCGGAATCGAACTGGCGACCTACTGATTACAAGTCAGTTGCTCTACCAACTGAGCTAAGTCGGCACTACATTAAGTGGAGCGAATTCTAGAGTAATGTATTGTCCCTTGCAATAGGAAATTTAAAAAAAAAGCATGTTTTTGATCGATTGGTGTATTTTTACCCAAATAAGGGGTTCAAGAAATTGTTTTCATTCAGTTATAACGCTGTAGACCGTGAAATATAAGATTATTCTCTATGCAATAGTGGTGATTAATTAAATTAGATAAATTTTTAGCATTTCCCCCAGATAAAATAATTAATTCTACACGAGTATTTTGTTTTTCGGCTTCAACTAATGCTATTTCAATTGTACCTAATGTGGCAGCCCAACAAGCATTATTAACATTTTCTTGTGTGTTAGAGCCAAAGCTAACTTGGGGTAATGCTGTTTTTTCTACTTTCACTTTAGAAGTGTTTTCAAATAAACTTATCCTCATCATGTCTATTCCAGGTAATATCCATCCTCCTTTGTGTTTACCATTAGCCGCTACTAAGTCGAGCGTCGTGGCAGTGCCTGAATCGATAATTAGTATATTTTTCATTGGGTACAGTTTAGCCGCCCCCAATAAGGCTAACCAACGATCTACTCCCAAGGCTATTGGCTCTTGATAAAAAGAAGTTACACCAAAGCGCGCTGCTTCACTTTCGATAATTCTTAATTGAATAGCGTTTTTTTTAGACCATTGCTTAATTGTATCGGTTGTTGAGGTTTTACTTACGGTTGCTAAAATTATTTTTTCTAATCCCAACCAGTTTTCATCTAGCCAATCATGAGTAAGTTTCTCATTAGGTATGACTTGATACTGCCCTGAGTTTAAATTTTCAACCGTTATGTACTTAGTTCTACTATTGCCAATATCAACCAGTAAGCTCATTGTGCTGCTCTCAAACTAACTTCCCCACCATAAATCGGCTTTATCACACCATTTACTTCTAACATTAACGCGCCTTGACTATTTATACCTCTGCATATGCCTTGTGTAATCCTATCACCGGTAATTAGTTGTACAGGTTTATTCAAAAATACATCCTGCTGATGCCATTCATCAATCATAACGGCAAGTCCTTGTTCCTGGTGTAATGTCAAACGGTCAATTAAGCATGAAATTATCGTTGAACACAGCTGATTACGATCAATGTCTACTTGATAATGTGATTGTAAATCTGTCCAAGGCTGATCAATATCTTTTGCGCTATTTTCCGGCATTTTTAAATTTAGCCCTATCCCGATAATACTGTGACTAAGCTCTGAAACCTGGCCCTCTAACTCTATCAATATGCCTGCTAATTTAACCCCGTCGATGTAAATATCATTGGGCCATTTTAATTGCACGTTTAAATTAAGTTCTTGTTTAATTGCATCACTTACTGCCAATGCACTAACTAAGCTTAACCCCATTGCAGCCGCTAATCCTTGTTCTAGTTTCCAATACATTGATAAATATAAGTGAGATCCAAAAGGAGATACCCATTGACGGCCACGACGTCCCCGGCCAGCACTCTGGTATTCAGCTAGACAGACTTGACCTTGGCTAAGATTAGAATCTTTCTCTTCATTTTGTTTAGATAACAAACGCATCAGATAACTGTTAGTTGAATCTATAAGTGTATGAACCTCTACGGTATTAGTTTTTCCATTAGCAGATAGATAATTATTTATCTGTCTTTGTGATAATAATGTTAACGGTTGAGCAAGTTTGTAGCCTTTACCCGTCACACTATAAATATCCAGTCCCAACTCTGTTAATGCTTTAACATGTTTAGATACTGCTGTCCTCGAAACACCTAAAAGCTCACCTATATGCTGACCAGAAACAAAAACTCCTCCAGAAAGTGCTTTAATCAACTCTTCACGTATCATACTTGTCATTGTTGCTTTAACTCTTCAAATTTAATTTCACCTTTTGAGGTTACCATTTTTACTTCTGGCTCAAGTAATATAGCAAATTTATCAAAAACACATTTTTGAATATAAAAGGCAAGCTCAACAACATTTTTCCCTGTACCATTTTTAAAGTTTATCAGTACTAGCGCTTGCTTATTGTGCACACCGACATTATTAGTTCGATATCCTTTTAATCCACACTGTTCAATTAACCAACCTGCTGCTAGCTTAATTTGTTCTCCGGCATGCGGATAATATGGAATATTTGGGTAGGTGGTTTTCAAATGAGATAGTTGAGATTTCTCGACAATAGGATTTTTAAAAAAACTACCTGCATTAGGCAGTATTTTCGGATCAGGCAATTTACTTTGTCTAAGTAATATCACTTTTTCCATGACTTCTCGTGCAGAAACATCTTTAGGTAAACGATCTAAACCGCTATAAGTAAGATTGGCTTGCCACTGCTTCTCTAACTTTAAAACAACATGAGTTACCAACCCTTTATTGTATAATTTGTTTTTAAAAATACTTTCCCTATAACCAAATTGACATGAGGAATTATCAATTTTTTTTTGCTCTCTAGCTTTAAAATCAAACCAATGTATTTCTAAGCAAAAGTCCGAAAATTCAGAACCATAAGCGCCAATATTTTGAATCGGTGCTGCACCAACGCTTCCAGGGATTAATGCTAAATTTTCTAAACCAAACATATTATGTTCAATACAAAAAGTGACTAAATAATGCCAATTTTCACTCGCTCCTACCGTAACAATGAAATCTGTTGGTGTTTCGTTAACTTCAATACCTTTAAATTGTGGTGAAATAATAGTGGGTGCTAGCTGTTCAGTAAATAATGTATTACTACCCTCACCTAAAATGTAAAATTGACCATCTTTAATCTCAGGCATCGACATAAGATCATCAAAGCTATTGGGAGTAAGTATCTCTGAACAAGTAGCATCTATGGCAAAAGTATTATTACGTTTAAGGGAATTTAACTGGGACGATTTCATTGCCTATATACTCAGAGGGTGGTTTAGAATTAGTAACAAAGAAAGTATTGTACGCATATTTTCTATAAGCTTACATTGTTAATCTATCTAAGTTAAATTTAATCATGATTAGCTACCGTGAAATTAAAGTAACAGAAAGCAAAAAGCCCGTCACTTTCGTAACGGGCTTCTCTAAAAGGAAGTTTAGCAATGTGCTACTCTCACATGGGCTTACCTGCAACATGAGTCACACTACCATTGTTACCATTACTACCTATTAGCCCTATCACATTAAACGATATAGCCAGTAAAGCTTACGATTGAGCTAAACGTTTAATCACTAAAGCAACAAAAAGCAAAAAGCCCGTCACTTTAGTAACGGGCTTTTCTAAAAGGAAGTCTAGCAATGTCTTACTCTCACATGGGTTTACCTGCAACATGAGTCACACTACCACTGTTACCATTACTACCTATTAGCCCTATCACATTAAACGATATAGCTAGTTAAGCTTACGATTGAGCTCAACGTTTAAAAACTAAAGTAAC
>NZ_BAAJLX010000029.1:0-2977 GCF_057543495.1 Colwellia sp. SU-HH01217
TCGCTCGTACACTCACAAACAAAGGGGTTCTACACCCACTCCAGTCGCAAGCTCCTTACGGGGTTTCGCTCGTCATACTTCCTCAACACCCCCATACTTACATATTTTATCAATATGTAAGTATGGTTTCAAGTGCGACAAAAACCTAAATACGTAAAACCCGTAATTTTTACAGTTTTACATATTTAAGCAAATGTGTAACAATGGTAAAAAATACAAGTTTAAATATGGTGGTTTCTCATGACTGAAATTGAAAAATTGATTGAGCTGTTAGGCTCAGAATCTGGTGATCGTTGGCTTGAATTCATGGATTACGTTAATCAAAATCTCAGTCATATTTTGAAACGTGGTAAGCCAAAAGCCGAAGATATTGAAAACTCAATCATCGGCAAATCAGGCTTTAAAACATGGAAAGAATTTATAGAATCCCCAACCGCACAAGGCGGTTTGGCATGGAATCTATCTACTTTTGACAGTTGGAAACGTGCATATTCAATTGTTTGTAATTATCCATTTTTGAGAAATTTAGAGTTATCAGCGAGCTTTATTAATACGATTTATCGTGAAACCAAGCCAAATTTCCCTATCTCTGAAAGCGATTTAAACGAGTTTCTAGCCGTTAGAGAGGAAAAAGCCATAGCAAACCAGCAAAACAAGTTAAAAATGGCTGAGAATCGCTCTCAGGAGCTTTTAGAGCAACTTAAAGCACATGAACACACCATAGCACTACAGAAACAAGAGATAGACACATTAAAAAGCCAGTTGGCGCAGGGCGTAGCCCAAGCAGAACGGCTTTTGGGAAGTGAAAAACGTGTGGGAGAACTCGAAACACTGTTAAAACTCAATGAAACTGAGTTAACCAAGGCTAAAGATTCATTAAAAACCAAGTCAAAAAGGCTTAATACATATCAAAATATGGGCTTTTTAGACAAGCTGAAAGCCCTGTTCAGCTAAAGGTCGCTCAATTGCTGGGATTTTTTGCTACGCAAAACCGCATTGATTTACTGTGGAAAAATCAGAGATTTTACACACAGCAACTCAACACTACTCCCGGCAATCACTCCCCAATGCACAATTATTTTTTTGTTTTTTAATAGAACTCGATTTTTTCAGGGTGATTGAGGTACGAAATCGCACTTAAAAAATGAGTAAGCAAGCGTAGCGCGGTAGTCGGTTTTCGTTCCTCAAACCTCACTTAATAAGATAATAAGAAGGGAAATGGCTACAGCCCTTTAAAATAAGGGGGGTATTTTTCAAAACACAGACTTGTAAGCTCAACTTTAAGACCAAGCAGGCTCAAAAATATATCTTTACAGGCTCAAAATATATCTGTATATTGAGCTTTGCATTCCATTTTATGAGATTGTCAATCTCAAAAAAGAGGTCGATTTTGAGCTTACAAAGATATAAAGAAAATCCATTTCTCAAAGATATGGCGATTAACACAAGCAATAAGCAAGTGACTGTTAGCGCACTTGGGAAAGATAACAATGTACTCGTTAATCAATCCACTGGTGAGATAAGCGGAACGTCAGTAGTGACATACAAGAAAGTTGATGATGCTGAATTTGTTAAGTTATTTAGTGCAAACATAGCACTGACTTTTGATTTAAAATCAGCAGGAATTAAAACATTTTCTGTTTTAATTTGGATGGTTCAGCACAGAGCCATCGGGAAAGACCAAGTAATCCTTGACCACATGGCGCTTGAAGAATGGTGTGAAGTACACGAACCAAAAAGCATAAGCCATGCAACATTTAAACGCGGCTTAAACGAGCTTGAAAAAGCCAAAATCATAGCGAAAACAATGCGTAAAGGTGCTTATTTTATAAACCCTAACTTTGTGTTTAATGGCAATAGGATAGCGTTCACAACAGTTATCGAGCGAGGCAGCAAAGCTAGAAATGAAAATCAGCAAGAGTTACCTCTGGATAATTAATTACATTGAAAAGCCACCATCATAATCACTTGATTTATGATGTTCGGGAGTATTGATTTTAGGTGATTTTTCGTGATTAACCCTAACTAACTTTTGCTGTTCAGCCATTGTTATTGCTGGCTTTACAGCTATTTTGCCGTTAGCTGTTCGTTTATCACCGTAAACGCTTACTGATTTAGTTGATTGATGCCCCATAATGTAAGCAACTTCAACACGACTCAAGCCACTGGCTTTTAAGTCAGAGCCTAATTGATGCCTAAAGCTATATAGCGTCATCTGGGCTTTTCTGCGCGGAAATGTTGATTTAGTTAGCGTTGCCAATCGCTCCTGTATTCTGTGCATTATGTCAGTCTTAAAATCGTCTGTATCGCCTGATTTCAGTACGTCTACAGCTTGGCTAATAGCAAAGCAATCATTATATTCTAACGTCAATTTTCTATCTAAACCTCTATCGCCTTTTTCATTGATTTTTGCGCCCTTGATAGTGATTTCATAGGGCAAATCAATCTCAATATTAAGCATTTCAGCAGGTCTACAGCCTGTTAATTCTGCTATGGTCAATGCCGCTTTAAGCTCAATATCATTAGGGTTTAGATTGTTTAAAACCTTGTCATAATCGCTTTGATTAATGCTTTTAACTCGTTTTTGCTTGCGCTTAACTTGTCGTTTAAGCATCTCTGGTGCATCTACAGCAGTTAAAGGATTTTTTGTCTCGTTGATTCTATCAGCAGATTTTTTAAAGCCCTTGACTTGCTGTTCGTATGCTAAAGCATTACGCAGCTTACGCCAGTATGCAGGTCTATAGTCAAATGCTGCATCTTTCAAAGCGTCTGTGATTTTCTTCGGTGTAATGTCATCACCAGCTAATCGTTTTTTGTAAAAATTCTCAGCTAGTTTGATGTAATCAGATTGTGTTTTTTCATTCATAACAATGGATCTCGTTTTAAGTTTAAATTGTGATCCATCGTCAAAGAGCGTTTGTCTGCTCGGTAGTCGCTTCACTTTAAAAACTCGCATGAGAATGCTCATTTTCAAAGT
>NZ_BAAJLX010000030.1:0-2822 GCF_057543495.1 Colwellia sp. SU-HH01217
CTCTATAAATTTTTAAAGAAATACCAATACAGATACCAAAACCTATAAAAGCTGCAATATATACAAAAAGAATATAAAGCTGACTTACACCAACCGTAGTTAAAATTGTAACTAATAAACCAATTGCAGCAGCAGAAAGAGTTACTAATGTTTTATCTCTTTCCATCTTAGTTTGAATCCATGCGGAAAGTAGCGTTGAATAAAAAGCAATATTCTTGCCCTCCAACTCTCTCAACTTCCTTGCTTTCATATCGTCATCCGATTCAGCCATGATTATCCTTGTAAGGCTAACGCCTAATTAACAGGCAAAAAATGGTTGGCTAAAATAAGTGAACGTAGTGAACAAAAGCCAACTGTTTTTTGTCCTTGTTTAATTTCTTGTTAGTTATGCGGTGTTAATGCGGCTTGACCGCCCCACTTTACTTAAACAAACAACTGAATTTTTGTAAACGCAACATTATCAGCAAACTATTGAAAAGTTAAGGCTTAACGTGATTGAGATTACATGGAAGTTTGAACGCTAAACGCGACAGGTAAAACCTAGACACTTCCTGTGATGAACCACTTCGATTAACAAACTCACCAGAATTTGAAACCACTTTCCCTAGTAAATCTTAATAGCAAACTAACGCCTACTTAAGCGGAAAAATATAGTTGGCTAAAATGTTGAACGGAGTGAAAACAGCCAACTGTATTTTTTCCGTTTGAAGTTCTTGTTATGTGTTAGTACGCCGAACTAACTCAACTTTGTAATTATACTCAGCTAAATGCCAAACGATTACTCCAAATATTAAACCAGCTAAAGGCCAAGTAATAATATGTGCGATTGCTGTTTCTGAAGAAAAGCCGTCATTGAATGGTTTACTTATAAAGGCCATTACAACAAACATTGGCAAACCAAATGATAGAATACCGTGAATTAACACAAAATGTAATTTGCCTTTCTTGCGTTTAATTTCCCAAGCTTTAAATTGATCATCCTTCATCTTTCATACTTCCATATTTGAATAACACATAACGTTTATATTAAACGGCAAAGTAACATTGGCTATAGTCGCGAAGCGATGGCCAACTGTTACGTGTCCGATTTGAATTATCTTGTTATTTGATGGTAGCGAGAAACACTAACGATAACAAGAGCTTTTACTAATTTGGCAGCCCGACCGTAGAAGCAAAAAACACCCAGCAACACGACTAACCAAACCGTGATTTTTGAGCCAAACACGAAAGCTAGAACAAAGTTAATGACTTTACCGCAAGGTGTCTTAAAAAAGCGTAAAGTCTATTAGCGTTAAACACCAAAACGGTTAGGCGAAAACTGAGGCGTAACCCACCAAGCTAACCTTGAAAACACTGCTCTTACAATAAAATAATAACTCGATTTCGTGTTGCCAAATAACGCCTCACTAAGAGGCAAAAAATAGTTGGTTAAAATAAGCGACGAAGGAGCAAAAACCAACTGTTTTTTGTCCTTTTAAGTGACTTGTTATATGGCAAGTTAACCTTACTTGGCTTTCTTAGTTTTGATTACCTGTATTATTTTACTGAGCATAATAGGGAGATAGAACCACCAAATTGAACCCACAACGCCAGTATAAATAGCTGGTACCCAGAAGTTATTAATATCACGGAATATATTGTAATTACCATGAGCGTCAATAGAACTTAAAAGCCAATTACCATCAAATATATAGCTAATAGGAAACATACCTAAAGATATTGGAAAATCTAAAGGAATAAATAGCAACCAAGCATTTACAGCTACAGGATCTGATGACGTAGCAATTACGTAAGCCATAAAGATGACAAAGCCTAAATGTAAAACTCCAAATGTAATCGAAACCTTCTGAATCATAATGACATATAACGTTTATATTAAACGGCAAAGTAACATTGGCTATAATCGCGAAGCGATGGCCAACTGTTACGTGTCCGATTTGAATTATCTTGTTATTTGATGGTAGCGATAAACACTAACGATAACAAGAGCTTTTACTGATTTGACAGCCCGACCGTAGAAGCAAAAAATACCCAGCAACACGACTAACCAAACCGTGATTTTTGAGCCAAACACGAAAGCTAGAACAAAGTTAATGACTTTACCGCAAGGTGTCTTAAAAAAGCGTAAAGTCTATTAACGACAAACACCAAAACGGTTAGGCGAAAACTGAGGCGTAACCCACCAAGCTAACCTTGAAAACACTGTTCTTACAATAAAATAACAACTCGATTTCGTGTTGCCAAATAACGCTTTGCTAAGCGGAAAATAATGGTTGGCTATAATCGCGAAGCGATGGCCAACTGTTATTTTTCCGTTTAAGCAACTTGTTATATTTTTTGTGCGCCGTTAGAAATTAACGCCGCTATTAAAAGTGTTGGTATTGCTGCATACATTAGTGGAGCTACAGCAAAACTTAAAAATACCAACAGATAAGTTAAGAATAAAACTATTGGCAGAGCAAAGTAAAATAAATTTTGCTTAGTAAATAATTTGAATGCTTTACGTACCAAAAACATAATAACGAATGATAAAACTGCCGCAAATATGACGATTAATATATTTGAGTAATATGAAACTACAAACTCATTATACGGTCGAAGAAATTCAGGGACTGGCATTGCAGCAACAACACCAATTAACCAAACAAATAGATAAGCAAAAGAGCTGCCGAGTAGAAATGAAATAACATTTTTGTGCACTATAGTCATAATTGACTCCTATCCTTGTGAAAAATATAACGCCTCGCTAAGCGGCAAAAAATAGTTGGTTAAAATAAGCGACGCAGGAGCAAAAACCAACTGTTTTTTGTCCGTTTAAGCAA
>NZ_BAAJLX010000031.1:0-1800 GCF_057543495.1 Colwellia sp. SU-HH01217
TTGTGCGTGAAGTATTCTATGTCAGTCTTAACTACAATCTAAGTAAAACCACTTAGGTGTTGTATGGTTAAGCCTCACGGGTAATTAGTATCAGTTAGCTCAATGCCTCGCAGCACTTACACACCTGACCTATCAACGTTGTAGTCTCCAACGACCCTTTAGGGAGCTTAAAGCTCCAGTGAGAACTCATCTCAAAGCCTGTTTCCCGCTTAGATGCTTTCAGCGGTTATCAGTTCCGAACGTAGCTACCGGGCAATGCTATTGGCATAACAACCCGAACACCAGGGGTTCGTCCACTCCGGTCCTCTCGTACTAGGAGCAGCCCTCTTCAATTCTCAAACGCCCACGGCAGATAGGGACCGAACTGTCTCACGACGTTCTAAACCCAGCTCGCGTACCACTTTAAATGGCGAACAGCCATACCCTTGGGACCGACTTCAGCCCCAGGATGTGATGAGCCGACATCGAGGTGCCAAACACCGCCGTCGATATGAACTCTTGGGCGGTATCAGCCTGTTATCCCCGGAGTACCTTTTATCCGTTGAGCGATGGCCCTTCCATACAGAACCACCGGATCACTATGACCTACTTTCGTACCTGCTCGACGTGTCTGTCTCGCAGTTAAGCTGGCTTATGCCATTGCACTAACCGTATGATGTCCGACCATACTTAGCCAACCTTCGTGCTCCTCCGTTACTCTTTGGGAGGAGACCGCCCCAGTCAAACTACCCACCAGACAGTGTCCCCAACCCCGATAAGGGGCCTAGGTTAGAACATCACGCATACAAGGGTGGTATTTCAAGATTGGCTCCACCAAATCTAGCGACCTGGTTTCAATGCCTCCCACCTATCCTACACATGTAGGAGCAATGTTCACTGTCAAGCTATAGTAAAGGTTCACGGGGTCTTTCCGTCTAGCCGCGGGTATACGGCATCTTAACCGCAAATTCAATTTCACTGAGTCTCGGGTGGAGACAGTGTGGCCATGATTACGCCATTCGTGCAGGTCGGAACTTACCCGACAAGGAATTTCGCTACCTTAGGACCGTTATAGTTACGGCCGCCGTTTACCGGGGCTTCGATCATGAGCTTCGTCCGAGGACTAACCCAATCAATTAACCTTCCGGCACCGGGCAGGCGTCACACCGTATACGTCATCTTTCGATTTTGCACAGTGCTGTGTTTTTAATAAACAGTTCCAGCCACCTGGTTACTTCGACTGCTCATAGCTTAGGAAGCAAGTTCCATCACCGTGAGCAGCGTACCTTCTCCCGAAGTTACGGTACTATTTTGCCTAGTTCCTTCACCCGAGTTCTCTCAAGCGCCTTAGTATTCTCTACCTAACCACCTGTGTCGGTTTGGGGTACGGTTCCTATATATCTGATGCTTAGAAGCTTTTCCTGGAAGTATGGCATCAACAACTTCAATTCCGTAGAATCTCGTCTCGTGTCTCAGCGTTCCTAATAAAAGGAGAAACCCGGATTTACCTAAGTTTCTCGCCTACACACTTTCACATGGACTACCAACGCCATGCTTGCTTAGCCTGCTCCGTCCCTCCTTCGCAATATATAGAAGTACAGAAATATTAATCTGTTTCCCATCGACTACGCGTTTCCGCCTCGCCTTAGGGGCCGACTTACCCTGCCCTGATTAACATGGGACAGGAAACCTTGGTCTTTCGGCGGGGGAGTTTTTCACTCCCCTTATCGTTACTCATGTCAGCATTCGCACTTGTGATACCTCCAGCAAACTTCTCAATTCACCTTCAACGGCTTACACAACGCTCCCCTACCACTCATA
>NZ_BAAJLX010000032.1:0-1554 GCF_057543495.1 Colwellia sp. SU-HH01217
TCACAAAAAACAGTTGGCTTTTGCTCCTTCGTCGCTATTTTAGCCAACAATTTTTAGCCTCTTAGTGAGGCGTTATATTTTTATCCACTCCTGTATAAAACTCAAAATTCTATATTTAAGTTGAAGTGTTTTAATGTTATTGTAAACTCAAATTATTAAATTTAATTTTTGGTGACTTATGGCTAGAATTAGGGTGCCAACCCCCTTTAAAAAATTGATGGATGAAGTATCTCCTCAGGAGTTTGTACCATTCTTATCTAAATATAAAGCGATTGATCCCCAAGGAAATTATCTACATTGGGACAAGTTTAAGTGGAAAGTTGCAAAAGGGGATAGTGAAGATGCCGCTTGGGTTGCAACAAAACTATCAAGAAAAACTATAACTAAATATATTCCGAAATTGACAGGGAAAAATGAAGGTGAAATATTCAGTTATTGCGTACCTGATTCTTTATTTTCTCAATTACATTATATAGATAAATTGACAGGTGGTGGTCACTCTATAGGAGATGGCTCATTTATCACTGCTAGAGAGAAGGATCGTTATTTAGTTAAAAACTTAATGATGGAAGAAGCCATTACTTCTTCTCAATTAGAAGGCGCTTCTACTACAAGAAAAGTTGCTAAAGATATGCTGGAAAATAATAGAAAACCAGCAGATAAGTCAGAGCAAATGATATTTAACAATTTTCTTTTAATGAAAAAGGTTGTTGAAAGAAAAGATGAAGATTTATCTATTGGACTAATGCTTGAATTACATGCAATAGCAACATTTGAAGCAATAGATAACGATGCGGTTTCTGGTGAATTAAGAGAAGATAATGAGATTACGGTAAGGAATAATTATAATGAAATTGCTCACGAACCACCATGCCATGAAACACTTAAAGAAAGATTAACTGATTTATGTGATTTTGCTAATGAATGTAGTGATGGTCAAAACTCCGATAGTTTTATTCACCCATTAATTAAAGCAATCATATTACATTTCATGATTGGTTATATTCACCCATTTGGAGATGGTAATGGAAGAACAGCGAGGGCTATATTTTATTGGTTCATGCTAAGAAGCGGTTATTGGTTATTCGAATATGTATCTATAAGTAAACTTATTCAAGAAAAAAGAAGTGATTATGATACAGCATACGTATATACCGAAAGTGATGAGTTAGATTTAACATATTTTATTTATCACCAAGCTGATATCGTGACAAAGGCGGTTGATGCTTTGCAAAATCATATAGAAAGTAAAAAGAGTGAATTTTATCAATTTATGGAATGGATTGAAAAAAGCCCTTTATCTAAAAAGCTTAAAAGAGCTCAATTGGAACTTTTAAAAGATGCAATCAAAGAGCCAGGTAAAATATTTACCTCGAAACAAGTTTCTGCGGACTTTGATATTAATGAAGGCACTGCTCGTACATACTTAAATGGCTTGGTTGAAGAAGACTTACTTATGTCTACAAGAAGTAAAAAAGGTAAGATGATCTTATATCTAGCTCCACAAGGGCTTAGGGATAAATTAAAAATATAACAAGTTGCTTAAACGGAAAA
>NZ_BAAJLX010000033.1:0-1522 GCF_057543495.1 Colwellia sp. SU-HH01217
TGTGCTACAACTCCATAGCACGCTTTATAATACTTCGTTTAGATTTACATACAAGCCACAGGTTAGTTCTTAACTCAAAACCTAACTTAGCATCTTGCTCAGAGGCACCAGTAAAAGTTAAAGAATCATTAAAACTACCCATGCCACCATAAGCACCAAGTGAGTGAGAAATACTCTTCTGAGGCTTTCCCTTGTAAAGTAACTCTAATGATTTACGGAAGTAATTAGCCCAATGCTCTTCATTGTAATCTCGAAGTAACTCGATGAGTTTCTCTAACTTATTTTGATAATCAGAATAATCAGTTTTCATCTAAACTCTAGTGGCACATAACGCCCAAATAACGGGCTAAAAATAGTGGGCTAAAATGGAGCGAAGCGAACAAGCCCGCTGTTTTTAGTCCTGTTAATTTGCTTGTTATATTTACATTTACTCTGTTGGTAGGTTCTTAGAATTTAAAGCAATTAAAATACAAGCAGAACCTGATAAAGTAGCCACTAGTGCACCTATATTCAACGATTGATCTTGATTGAAAGCTAACGCCATAAATAAAACACCAAAAAGAGATGCTCCAATTCCTATACCTAGAAGTACTCCTTTTCCTAGACTTGGGATTATTGTTATAAAATTATCAATTTTCAATAGACTTTCCTTGTAAATATAACGCCTCAATTAATGGGCGAAAAATGGTTGGCTATAATCGCGAAGCGAAGCCAACTGTTTTTTGTCCTGTTAAATTGCTTGTTAGTTATGCGGTGTTGATGCGGCTTGACCGCCCCACCTTACTTAAACAAACAACTCTAACTTTTGTAAACGCAACACTATCAGCAAACTATTGAAAAGTTAAGGCTTAAAGGGATTTACATTACATGGAAGTTTGAACGCTAAACGCAAAAGGTAAAACCTAGACACTTCCTGTGATGGACTACTTCGATTAACAAACTCACTAGAATTTGAAACCACTTTCCCTAGTAAAACTTAATAACAAACTAACGCCTACTTAAGCGGAAAAATATAGTTGGCTAAAATGTTGAACGGAGTGAAAACAGCCAACTGTATTTTTTCCGTTTGAAGTTCTTGTTAGTGCTATTTTGAAGCTACATTTACTTCAGATATAGGTGTTACTGAATTAGTTTGCCTTGCATTATTTTTTGTAGATAGAGCTAAATACTTATCCATCATAGCAACAATTGCAGAATTACCCGTATCAATGGTTCCTTCAAGAGCAATGCTTAAAGCTGCAAACTCAGCAGCATCATCACGTGCGCGAGTGTATGCTTGATGAACTTTAAGATCCTCAGCTGTAGTTGGTTTGGGTAACAGGGATAATTGATTTTGCCAAGCTTGCTGTTTATGGATAGCAGAGCCGTTAATGCCTGCTAATAAATATTGAAGTTCGTTTTTTCTTTTTTTACTCTCGTTGATGACTGCCCATTGGTAAATAGCAATGCTAGTTCCAATAATTCCTACTGCGAGCCCAATTGCATCACTAATTTCCATATTTACCCCGAGTTTGATATAGCA
>NZ_BAAJLX010000034.1:0-1298 GCF_057543495.1 Colwellia sp. SU-HH01217
TTGTCCTATTAAATTGCTTGTTAGTTATGCGGACTTGATGCGGCTTGACCGCCCCACCTAACCTAAACAAACAACTCTAAATTTTATTACCGCAACATTACCAACAAACTATTGAAAAGTTAAGAATTAAAGGGATTTACATTACATGGAAGTTTGAACGCTAAACGCGACAAGTAAAACCTAGACACTTCCTGTGATGAACCACTTTGATTAACAAACTCACCAGAATTTGAAACCACTTTCCCTAGTAAAACTTTAGAGCAAACTAACGCCTAATTAACAGGCAAAAAATAGTTGGTTAAAATAAGCGACGAAGGAGCAAAACCAACTGTTTTTTGTCCTTGTTTAATTTCTTGTTAGGCTTTTTTTTTATTAAGCGCCTGATTAGCAAAGTATAAAATAAAAAGACCCAACGCAATATATTTAGGCAATAAAACACCGAGTGTATGCCCTAAGTTTTGAGAAGGTAACTGCAGTATAAAAAAATATGAATGCAGAATATAGAAAGGTATACCTAATAACAGATAGCCCCAGTGATTTGCTAATTTAAAATGCTTTATAAGCAAAGCTAAAACACAATAGATAAGACAAAGTGGTAAAGCTTGAGTTATTAAATCTATGGCAGCAAATGTTGCAGTGGGAAAGTTTTTAGCAAAAGACAGAAGCATATCAACTGGAATAGCGATTGCGGCACCATAACCAAAAACAGGTACCGATATATATGCGAAAAACACACCTAGAAATAAACAAACTATAAAATGTGCTCTATCCATGAGGTTACTCCGTTGAAAGCCTAACGCCCCAATAAGGGGCTGATAATAGCTTGCTAAAATGTGAAGCGAAGCGAAACCGAGCAAACTGTTAGCAGTCCCGCTTTATTGACTTGTTAGCTAACGATTACTCGAAATAAAATGATAGCCATTAAAAATAGCCTTTCTCTCTGGGTTTTGTACTAGTTGCCTGATTGGAGTATATGCTTTAAAGCTATTTGTATACCCAAACTCACTAACTACTTTCACAGCCCCATTTTCATATGCATTTTTAAGTTCCTGATCTGGAGTTAGCATGTAAACTCCACCACAAAAAAATTGGTTGTCTTGATTGTAATATTCTTCAATATGTTTATTAACAATAAATGAAACATCTTTAACTTTTGACATTTGGGGTTGCTTTAAAAGCACACCTGAAAAGTCAAAAGAATATTCAATTTCAATAACTTCTTCAGCTAAAGAATTTAGAGAAATAAAGGATAAAATAAAAACTAAAATTCTCATAAGACTCAAAACCTCCATAGTTAG
>NZ_BAAJLX010000035.1:0-1287 GCF_057543495.1 Colwellia sp. SU-HH01217
TGACCCGTCCTAGTATGGGTTGACACATTTTGATTAAAACGCCTGATGTATTTCATCGGGCGTTTTGTATTTTAAGGCCGTATGCGGCCTTCTTTGATTATAGATGGTGATCGATTGTGCTACCATTTTTCTTGCCTCCTCTAAGTCCTTTGGTTTTATCAACAAATATTCATTTTTCAGTATTCCGTTAATACGCTCTGCCAACGCATTTTGATAACAGTCATACCCATCCGTCATTGAGCACTTAATGCGGTATTGCTTATGAAGCTGTTGATATTCATTTGAACAATACTGAACACCTCTATCTGAGTGATGTACTAAGGTGTTGTTTGTTTGTCTTTGTTTTAATGCACGAGCATAAGCAAGCTTAACTGAATCAGCTTTCATATTATCATCAACATGATAACCCACGACTTTTCTTGAATAAGCATCTGTGACTAAACTCAAGTAAGTATTACCTGAAACGGTGGGTAAGTAGGTAATATCTGCCACCCATAATTGCTCTGGTTTTTTAGGTGTTAAACCTTCTTTGGTGAGATTCGGGTGGCATGTAAAACGATGATGACTGTTGGTTGTTTTATGATAAGCACGCTGTCGTGATACAAGCATTTGATGTGATGCGAGTAATTCAAATAACCTATCCCGCCCGATAAACAACTGCTGTAATGACAGTAAGTATTTGAGTTTACGTGTACCAATTCTTGGTTGGTAGATGCGCTCAAGATTTATAAAGCTCAGTATAGCTTGCTCATGTGTGTCACGCCGTACTTGTGCCTTACACTGTTTGTAATAAGCTTGACGAGAAATATCCATAAAGTCACATGCTTTAGTGACCGACAAAGTCGCTATCGCTTTTTGTTGGATAACTGCTCTTTCTGCTTTTTTGTGATGCGCACACCGTAGTCAGTTTCTAATACATTAACAACGGCTTCAAAAAATTGTGCTTTGAGCTGACTATCCGCGAGTTCTTTTTCTAATGCTTTAATACGCTGTTCAGGCGTTTGAGGTAATTGAGACTTGGCCATAGCAAAACCTTGGGTTAAAAAAATAGGGGTTCCTTTAGACCAATCTAGTCGACCATGCTTGCGAAGCCAAATTAATACAGTCGAGCATCCTTGTATTCCATATTTATCTTGAGCTTGCTTATAAGTTAATTCACCTCGTTCAACTTGCGCTACCACACCTAATTTAAAAGCGATGGTGTAATCTTTTTGTGTACGTTTAGTGGTTGATTTCATGACACTCTCCATTTTATTAGTGGGAAAGTGTCAACCTTATTTAGGACGG
>NZ_BAAJLX010000036.1:0-1218 GCF_057543495.1 Colwellia sp. SU-HH01217
GGCGTTATACGTTTCTCATGGATAGATGGAATAATCTAAAATCACACTTCGAACAAGATGGCTCACTGAGAGACATCATTGTTACTTCAGAATCACTAGATTCATGGGAGTTATTCTTTGCTGCTTTAAAATCAGCAGAGTATTCTCATGCTTTTACGCTCGGCGGTAACATTGCTACTTTGCCTGACTCAATTGATTCAATCTGGGAGTTACAAAATACTGATCCAACTTTACTTTCTATTAAGGTCGGTGAACTTTTAGTTAATTGCCACTTTTTCAAAAGTAATGAAATTGAGTTTGATATAGATCCCAAAGATATAAATTCTGAAAGTGACTTTGTTGTTTTACTTAACTTCTTATCATGGTTAAATAAATCAATTAAAAGTTGCGTTGTATTAACTCATGAGAATTCCAGAAAAGAAATGATTCTAAGTGTTGAGTAAAAACGTATAACAAGCAATTAAAGCGGGACTTTTTACAGTTTGCTCGGTTCCGCTTCGCTTCACAATTTTAGCAAACTAATAAAAAGCCCCTTAATGTGGGCGTTAGTTGTACAAAGATAAATGGAGTTTATATGTTAGGTAAGTCTAAATATTTCAACTGGGGCTTAATTATTATTTGTGCTGTTTTATCAGTCATTGGCATTTTTCAATTAGGTTACTTAATCGGTCTTGCAATTTATTCCATAGAATTCAGTTTTAGTTCTGTAACTATGCTACAAGTAAGTTTAATAAGCACAGGGGTTTTGGCTATATCAGAGTTTGTTAGATCAATTAAAAAGTTAAAAACAGAGCCAATGTACAACTAACAAGAAATTAAACAAGGACAAAAAACAGTTGGTTTTGCTCCTTCGTCGCTTATTTTAACCAACTATTTTTTGCCTGTTAATTAGGCGTTAGTTTGCTATTAAGTTTTACTAAGGAAAGTGGTTTCAAATTCTGGTGAGTTTGTTAATCGAAGTGGCTCATCACAGGAAGTGTCTAGGTTTTACTTGTCGCGTTTAGCGTTCAAACTTCCATGTAGTGTAAATCCCTTTAATTCTTAACTTTTTAATAGTTTGTTGGTAATGTTGCGTTTACAAAAATTACAGTTGTTTGTTTAAGTTAAGTGGGGCGGTCAAGCCGCATCAACACCGCATAACTAACAAGCAATTTAATAGGACAAAAAACAGTTGGCTTCGCTTCGCGATTATAGCCAACTATTTTCCGCCCATTAATT
>NZ_BAAJLX010000038.1:0-1098 GCF_057543495.1 Colwellia sp. SU-HH01217
GTTTAATTTCTTGTTAGGTGTATAACCCACTTATAAAGTGTTGGAGAATAAATATTGAAAAACACGAATATAAAGCTAGTGAAAACCAAAATCCTAATGGCGACTCACTACGTTTTACCACATGACTTTTAACCTCTATTTCTCCGATCAAATATGCGTATACGCAATAAACAATTAAAAAATTAGCTAATGATACAAGGAAAATAATAGCGACAAAATCTCCATAGCCTTCTATTGTAGGAGCGAAAGTTGCAGAAAATACAACAGCTATAACGCCAATTGCAAATACAGCTTTTAGAAGACGAGTGCCAATCAACTTAATACACCTAACGCCTAATTAACAGGCTAAAAATAGTTGGTTAAAATAAGCGACGAAGGAGCAAAACCAACTGTTTTTTGTCCTTGTTTAATTTCTTGTTATGTTTAATTAACTCTAAAGTTCTATTTACCAATACTGGTAGATTTATATTTACCGTTAAAAAAGAAAAGCCAAAAAACTGAAGAAGAGCCAACGATATACGCAATTAATTTTATTAAATAGAAGCTATTGTAGCCTGAATCAGGCCAATAAAAAATTAAATCTATTGTGTACCCTATGGCTAAAATAAGACCAAGAATACCAAATATTTTTTTCGCTATATCATTCATATGCAAAACTCCTTTTAAACATAACGCCTAATTAACAGGCAAAAAATAGTTGGTTAAAATAAGCGACGAAGGAGCAAAACCAACTGTTTTTTGTCCTTGTTTAATTTCTTGTTAGCAGCGCTGAATACTACTCACCGTTCAGTTTATTGTCACGTTTGGCAAGCCATTTATCAAATTCTTCTTGAATAGATGAACCTGATTTTACAGAATAAAATCTAGCTGCTGATACTACTATTAAAATAAAACCTATCCCAATATTGAGAATAGATTTTTCTACAAAACCTAAATATAAAAGAAATACAGCCAAAATAGCTAAAAAAATTTGAGCGAACATAAAAATCCTTTTTAATTCATCAATAAAGGCAGATAAAACACTACTGATTTAAGCCTGCTAACGCCTAATTAACAGGCAAAAAATAGTTGGTTAAAATAAGCGACGCAGGAGCAAAA
>NZ_BAAJLX010000039.1:0-1053 GCF_057543495.1 Colwellia sp. SU-HH01217
GGCATCATCGTCCACGCGTTTGAGCTCACCTTTTTCGTGTGATTTTTTAAGAGCTTCCGCCATTTTTTTCCTTCCAGCACGAAAAATCCGAAGTCTTTCGGCCTGATCTGCGACTGCAACAGGAACCACTGTAATAAAAAACCACATTCCAACGAGTAACTCAGCCATAGCAATGGCCCTAGCAGACTTTGATAGTGGGTGTATTTCACCGTAACCAAGAGTTGAAACAGTAACTAGACTAAAGTAAACACTATCAAATGCATCTAAGGGCATACTAAAACTTGTAGGATCCATTTTATAAAGGAAATAATAAATTAACCCGAAATATACAACTATATTTAAAAAAATAATAAATTGGACTTTAACGAAATCAAATGGATTTGATTCGTACGCCATAAACTCTTTAAAGACAGCAACTAATCTAATATAGAAGAGCAATAAAACAATAGAATAAATGAATAACACTATATTCAAGTATGGGATATTAAAACATAGTAACCCGTAAATTAAGAATGGAACAAAAACCAAAAGAATAGACCAATTAAGCTTAAATCGGTCATTCCCCATACCTTCTGGGGGAGTTGCCGATTCAATAAATGATTGAAGGAAATCTGGGGTTTCATCATCTTTTTTTGACATACTGAGACTCCATTCTGAAAGATGCCTAACGTTTATATTAAACGGCAAAGTAACATTGGCTATAATCGCGAAGCGATGGCCAACTGTTACGTGTCCGATTTGAATTATCTTGTTATTTGATGGTAGCGGAAAACTACCAACGAAAACAAGAGCTTTTACTGATTTGGCAGCCCGACCGTAGAACTAAAGAGCGCCCAGCAACACGACTCACCAAACCGTGATTTTTGAGCCAAACACTAAAGCTAGAACAAAGTTAATGACTTTACCGCAAGGTGTCTTAAAAAGCGTAAAGTCTATTAACGATAAACACCAAAACGGTTAGGCGAAAACTGAGGCGTAACCCACCAAGCCGACCTTGAAAACACTGTTCTTACAATAAAATAATAACTCGATTTCGTGTTGCCAAATAACGCC
>NZ_BAAJLX010000040.1:0-891 GCF_057543495.1 Colwellia sp. SU-HH01217
CAAATAATGGGCAAATTACAGTTGGTTAAAATAAGCGACGCAGGAGCAAAAACCAACTGTTATTTGTCCTGATTTATTTGCTTGTTAGGTAACCTTTTTCCAAGCCAGTGAAAGAATGGACCCAACCCTAAGTAAATAAAAAACACGCCACCTGAAAAACAAAACAATATGTTAAACCAGAACAATATTGGATCATCTAATCTTGAAACCTCAATTCCTCTCATTTGGAAAAAATCATCATCTGATTTTATATATGAGAACCAAATGCAGAAAGAACCAAATGCTAGCCCAATAAAGTTTGAGAATTTGAACCAATATTTATCTACTTCGTATTCAAATTTTTCTTTAGGCCGATTTTGCAATGCTCCGCCTCTCCATGGTTACCTAACGCCGCAATAAGCGGAAATTTATAGTTGGCTATAATGTTTGAGGAACGAAAAACAGCCAACTGTAAATTTTCCGTTTAATTGCCTTGTTATATTGCGCTTACGCTCAACTCTCTTTTATGACGCAATTGAACACCAAGTAGCGTACCTAATAAAACAGCTATGACATGTAGCAAAGCTGGAATTAAAAATACCAAAGGCTCGATTGGTATTTCTAAGAAAATGTATAGTAAGACACTCACACTTAGATTCATAAACCAATAAACTGCTGCAACTAAAATTGCTTGTTTATATGGACTAGTTGTTTGCTTATAGCCTAAGTAAAAATACGAAATTAGAGAGATTACAAAACCTAGGACGTGAAGAGTAAAAATGAATGGCATACTTTGAGTCGCTTCACCAGAGCCAACAATCAGCGTAGCAATCGCTGATAAAGCAACCAATAATAAATACAAGCCTACTGAAAAGAGCACAATCCTAGAGTATTTCACGATAATCCTTTAGC
>NZ_BAAJLX010000041.1:0-885 GCF_057543495.1 Colwellia sp. SU-HH01217
TTAAACGACTTGTTATATGCCGATTACACCTTGTCAAAACATCGTTTGATCATATGGCCACAAACACTTGCAAGGCCGAAAAACAACATTGAAAATGCAATTATTCCTAAAATAAATGGAAATTTACCGTCTTTATTGCTTATAGCTATTTCATAAACACCATAAAGCATTCCACAGCCAGCTAAAGAAAAAAATAGAAAGCCAATTAACATAGAGAAAAATACAAGTGGCTTTTCTAAGTTCTTAAATTGCAATCCCAATAAGATAGCTTCGATTAAACCCACAACTCTTCCTTAGGCATATAACGCCTAAATAACAGGCTAAGTAATGGTTGGCTAAAATTGTGTAGCGAAGCGAAACGTAGCCAACTGTTACGTGTCCTTGTTGATTTTCTTGTTAGCGGTTTGTTATCCAAACATATGTAAGAAAAAAGTAATTAAGCCGAAAATAATACCAAATATCGCAGATTTATGCGCCTTAGAACACATTGATCTTAATTTATCGTCTTCATGGTCGTCGTAATCATTATTCCAAATGAAGTTAGACACTTTTGTATGGTAATTACCATTTATCTCTATTTTTATTAGAGGCTCTTTAAATAACCCATTGAGATTCTTATTTCCATAACACTTCACTCTCCATAAACTAAATTTATAAAAGAGAGAAAAGGCAATACAAATAGTTAATGAAATAGTTTTTACGATTTCCAACTCACAAACCTCGAGAAACTGCTAACGCCTCAATTAATGGGCGAAAAATAGTTGGCTATAATCGCGAAGCGAAGCCAACTGTTTTTTGTCCTATTAAATTGCTTGTTAGTTATGCGGCGTTGATGCGGCTTGACCGCCCCACCTAACCTAAACAAACAACTCTAAATTTTATTAC
>NZ_BAAJLX010000042.1:0-806 GCF_057543495.1 Colwellia sp. SU-HH01217
TCAAAAACTGCTAATTAAGCAATGATTTTTGATACAACACCAGCACCAACTGTACGACCACCTTCACGGATTGCGAAGCGTAAACCTTCGTCCATCGCTACTGGGTTGATAAGCTCTACTACAAACTTAAGGTTGTCACCAGGCATTACCATTTCAACACCTTCAGGAAGCTCTACTGCACCTGTGATATCTGTTGTACGGAAGTAAAACTGTGGACGGTATCCTTTAAAGAATGGAGTATGACGACCACCTTCATCTTTAGAAAGAACATATACTTCTGACTCAAACTTAGTGTGAGGAGAAATTGAACCAGGTTGACATAATACTTGACCACGCTCAACGTCTTCACGCTTAAGGCCACGTAATAATACACCACAGTTCTCGCCAGCACGACCTTCGTCAAGAAGCTTACGGAACATTTCTACACCGGTACAAGTTGATTTTTGTGTATCACGGATACCAACAATTTCTACTTCGTCACCAACTTTAACAATACCACGCTCAACACGGCCAGTTACAACTGTACCACGACCTGAGATTGAGAATACATCTTCGATAGGCATGATGAATGCACCGTCAATTGCACGCTCTGGCTCTGGAATGTATGAATCTAATGCATCAGCAAGTTCTACTACTTTCGCTTCCCATTGCTCTTCGCCTTGAAGGGCACCTAAAGCTGAACCTTGAATTACTGGTAAATCATCACCTGGGAATTCATATTCGCTAAGAAGTTCACGAACTTCCATTTCTACTAATTCTAATAATTCTTCATCGTCAACCATGTCACATTTGTTCATGAATACGAT
>NZ_BAAJLX010000043.1:0-793 GCF_057543495.1 Colwellia sp. SU-HH01217
CAGCTTTTCATATTTCAGTATTTAAATTGACATTTGAGTGATAAAGGTATATTTTTTATCCTTATGTGTAGATTTGAATTTGACACAAATAAAAGTAGCACCAACTTCGATAAGCATGGAATAAATTTTATTGATGCTCAAGAGCTTTGGGCTGATCCGGATTTACTTCAAGTAAAAGCTAAATCTGAAGGGGAGCAACGCTACTTAATTATAGGTACTATTGCGGGTAAATTCTGGTCTGCTGTTATTACATATCGTGAAGACACTATCAGAATTATCTCAGTTAGACGTTCACGTAAAGCGGAGGTATCAATATATGAAAACTGAACAATTTGATCAAAAATTCGATGTTAACGAAGAGGATATACTTGATGATTTAGATTTATCAACTATATCTCGTCCTAACCAAGCACAGAAAAGGGTAAATGTGGATTTTCCATCTTGGGTAATTGACTCTCTTGATAAAGAGGCAAGCCGCGTTGGTGTAACACGACAATCCATTATCAAGGTTTGGCTAGTCGAAAGATTGGAGCAACAAGCTGCTAACAAGCAAATCAACTAGGACACGTAACAGTTGGCTACGTTTCGCTTCGCTACACAATTATAGCCAACCATTACTTAGCCTGTTATTTGGGCGTTAGTTTGCTATTAAGTTTTATTAGGGAAAGTGGTTTCAAATTCTGGTGAGTTTGTTAATCGAAGTGGTCAATCACAGGAAGTGTCTAGGTTTTACCTGTCGCGTTTAGCGTTCAAACTTCCATGTAGTGTAAATCCCTTTAATTCTTAACTTTTT
>NZ_BAAJLX010000044.1:0-759 GCF_057543495.1 Colwellia sp. SU-HH01217
TATAACTAGTCTTAGATATTCTAACGGTCCTCGGTTTGGGCCGTTTTCTTTTTTTAGGTAGCACAAACCTTTTCACTTTGGCTCGCATCGCTTTGAGTTTACTTGGGATGGTTCCTGGTTTTGCTATTGCGCACCACAACAGCTCATCTTGGATATAACGCAAGGCCATGGTGAAACTAATGCGCAGTGGAGGGACTTCTGCTTCTTTTGCTATCTGGCTTATTTCAACTCGCACAAGGTTATACGCAATTAATATCCCCCAAAGCTCCTGATAAATACCTGTTACCGTTTGACTACGTAACATCATTGAATTTTCAAGCTGTTGGCATTTTATTTCACCATAACCATTCTCGATTTCCCATCGCTCCCAATAAACATCAAGTAAGTCATCCTTTGTGTATATTTTGGGCGCAAGTAATGAAGTGATAAATCCTTTGATTTGGCCTTTAGGCTCTTGATAAGTCACCATTCTAGCTTGCCAAGTCTCTGGTAAACTAGGGTCTTGTTTTCTTGCATGCGCTGAAACATTCATTTCAATAAGACAATCTCCACGACTATATTCCTCAATAATTTTAAATCGTGTATTCGACTTTATCGGGGTCAGCCAATGGCTATCGGCATGCGCTCTTTGCCAATTAATCATTAATTCTGCTGATAAATAGCAGCGGTCAAATAGTGTAAGGCTTTGTTTAGGGATCTTGATGGATTTGGTGTGTGTAATTTCTCCTTGAGCGCATGGCCCAAAGGCGACATCATGAA
>NZ_BAAJLX010000045.1:0-736 GCF_057543495.1 Colwellia sp. SU-HH01217
TTGGTTTTGCTCCTGCGTCGCTTATTTTAACCAACTGTAATTTGCCCATTATTTGGGCGTTATAACTCAAATTCAAAGTCTTGTACTCTCGTCTACTTTTAACTATACTTTGTACCATAAACAGTACAGCTAAAGGTATTATCATGAGTAGACTTCATTTTGATCAAGATATTCAACCGCTTTCAGATTTTAGAGCTGGAGCCGCTTCATTTATACGTCAAGTTAACGAAACTAGAAGACCAATTGTTATAACCCAGAGGGGCAAAGGTGTAGCTGTAGTTTTAGATGTCGCACAATATGAATCTATGCAAGAAAAAATAGAACTATTAGAAGAAGTACAAAAGGCTGAAGCTCAGATTTCTGCCGGTTTAGGAATATCAAATTCTGATGCCCGTGCCCAAATTTTAAAGAGTATAAGGTCTTGAAAGTAGTTTGGTCACCTTTAGCATTAGATAAATTAGAAACTACTGCCAAATTTATTGCTCTTGATAAACCATCGGCGGCTGATAAATGGGTTAATGATATTTTTGATCATACCGAGTTACTTGGTTCTCAACCTGAATTAGGGCGAGAGGTTCCTGAGTTGCTAGGTTCTCACTATCGTGAATTAATATTTGGTAATTATCGTATTATCTATAAAGTTGAAAACGAGATTAAAATCCTAACTTTACGTAATAGTCGCCAATTACTTAGTTTAGGTGATATTGAGTTATAACAAGTCATTAAAGCAGGAAAA
>NZ_BAAJLX010000046.1:0-693 GCF_057543495.1 Colwellia sp. SU-HH01217
ATACACCGCGATTTACGTGATGCAGGTGAATCATGCAGCGTTAACCGTGTGGCTAAGATAATGTCCGAGCACAAGCTCAAGGCACAAATAGGCTATAAACGTCGGCATATTAAAGGTGGCAAAACATCACGAGTAGCGGATAATTTGTTAGTTCGTCAATTCAATCCACCTGGACCGAACCAATCGTGGGTGAGTGACATCACCTATATCAGAACACATGAAGGATTCTTGTACCTTGCTACTGTTTTGGATTTATTTTCTAGGCGAGTTGTTGGTTGGTCGATGGATAAAAACATGGATAAACATTTAGTAATGAAAGCATTGCTAATGGCAGTCTATCAACGACAGCCAAAATCACAAGTAATGGTACACACGGATCAAGGTAGCCAATATGGTAGCTCAGATTACTTAGCATTGATGAAAGAGCATAAGCTTGTACCTTCGATGAGTCGTCGAGGCAATTGCCATGATAATGCGGTTGCTGAAAGCTTTTTCGCAACAATCAAAAAGCACATTATTAAAAAGAAGATATACTCGACACGTAACGATGCGAAAACCGAGATATTTAATTTTATAGAAATGTTTTACAATCCTAAAAAGCGTCACTCACATACAGGCGGTGTTTCACCTGCTAAATTTGAGGAAGCGTATTTTTCTGAGTTAGAAACTGTCTAGTGAAAGCTGGGAAGTCCA
>NZ_BAAJLX010000047.1:0-680 GCF_057543495.1 Colwellia sp. SU-HH01217
GGCGTTAGGTTGTCAGGGAGATAACATGAAAATAATCAATTTAGCTATCGGAGCTGTTTTTACATGGTTTGGCGGTGAAAAAGTTACTTCTGAAAACCCAGATGTTGTAGGCTGGATTCTTTTAGTTATAGGTATTGTTACTATATTATCAGCGTTTTCTTCTTCTAATAGCAGTGGTTCTGGCTGGGGCGGTGATGGCGGCTCTGGTTGGGGGGATTCTGGTGGAGGCGATTGTGGCGGTGGTGGTGATTAGCCAACCTAACAAGGGTTTTCAAGTCGGACAAATTACAGTTGGCTTTTTGTTCGTGCCTCACTTATTTTAGCCAACAGCAATTTGCCGCTTAAAACGGCGTTAGTTTGCTATTAATTTTTACTAAGGAAAGTGGTTTCAAACTCTGGTTAACTTGTTAATCGAAGTGGTCAATCACAGGAAGTGTCTAGGTTTTACTTGTCGCGTTTAGCGTTCAAACTTCCATGTAATGTAAATCCCTTTAATTCTTAACTTTTCAATAGTTTATTGGTAATGTTGCGTTAACAAAGGTTACGGTTGTTTGTTTTAGTAAAGTGGGGCGGTCAAGCCGCATCAAGTCCGCATAACTAACAAGCAAATTAACAGGACTAAAAACAGCGGGCTCTTCGCTTCGCTCAAGTTTAGCCCACTATTTTTAGCCCGTTATTTG
>NZ_BAAJLX010000048.1:0-662 GCF_057543495.1 Colwellia sp. SU-HH01217
ATAACGGGCTAAAAATAGTGGGCTAAAATGAAGCGAAGCGAACAAGCCCGCTGTTTTTAGTCCTGTTAATTTGCTTGTTAGTTATGCGGTGTTAATGCGGCTTGACCGCCCCACTTTACTTAAACAAACAACCGTAACTTTTATAAACGCAACATTATCAGCAAACTATTGAAAAGTTAAGGCTAAACGTGATTGAGATTACATGGAAGTTTGAACGCTAAACGCGACAGGTAAAACCTAGACACTTCCTGTGATTGACCACTTCGATTAACAAACTCACCAGAATTTGAAACCACTTTCCTTAGTAAAACTTAATAGCAAACTAACGCCCAAATAACGGGCTAAAAATAGTGGGCTAAAATGGAGCGGAGCGAACAAGCCCGCTGTTTTTAGTCCTGTTAATTTACTTGTTAGTTATGCGGTGTTGATGCGGATTGACCGCCCCACCTAACTTAAACAAACAACTCTAAATTTATTACCGCAACACTATCAGCAAACTATTGAAAAGTTAAGGCTTAAAGGGATTTACATTACATGGAAGTTTGAACGCTAAACGCGACAGGTAAAACCTAGACACTTCCTGTGATGGACTACTTCGATTAACAAACTCACTAGAATTTGAAACCACTCTCCCTAGTAAAACTTAATAGCAAACTAACGCC
>NZ_BAAJLX010000049.1:0-626 GCF_057543495.1 Colwellia sp. SU-HH01217
TATGAATCCGCAGCTTCGGTGACTAGTTTAGCCCCGTTACATCTTCCGCGCAGACCGACTCGACTAGTGAGCTATTACGCTTTCTTTAAAGGATGGCTGCTTCTAAGCCAACCTCCTAGCTGTCTATGCCTTTCCACATCGTTTCCCACTTAACTAGTACTTTGGGACCTTAGCTGGCGGTCTGGGTTGTTTCCCTCTTCACAACGGACGTTAGCACCCGTAGTGTGTCTCCCGCATATCACTCATTGGTATTCGGAGTTTGCAAAGGGTTGGTAAGTCGGGATGACCCCCTAGCCTTAACAGTGCTCTACCCCCAATGGTGTTCGTGCGAGGCTCTACCTAAATAGATTTCGGGGAGAACCAGCTATCTCCCGGCTTGATTAGCCTTTCACTCCGACCCACAAGTCATCACCGCATTTTTCAACATACGTGTGTTCGGTCCTCCAGTTGATGTTACTCAACCTTCAACCTGCCCATGGGTAGATCGCCGGGTTTCGGGTCTATACCCTGCAACTAAACGCGCAGTTAACACTCGCTTTCGCTACGGCTCCCCTATTCGGTTAACCTTGCTACAGAATATAAGTCGCTGACCCATTATACAAAAGGTACGCAGTCACCAGACTAAA
>NZ_BAAJLX010000050.1:0-614 GCF_057543495.1 Colwellia sp. SU-HH01217
GATAGCGCTTTAGCTTTGTTCATGCGTTTTTGCAATTTTTCTAAATAGCGTTTGGCTTTATCATTACCACGTAAATAAAGTACCGCCGCTTCACTAAATGCCCATTTTAAATAACCGTTTCCGATTTTGTTGCCACTGGTGCCATAGAGCTTGCCCGCTGATTCTGCCTTGCATTTAACTAACCGTGAATATGAGGCAAACTTTTGTACGCTTGGAAAACGTTGAATATCACCAATTTCATAGAGGATAGTTAAGGCGAGTATTTGTCCAATGCCAGGAAACGTGCGAATGATATTACGCAAAGCAGGAAAATCATCACGCGCTTCTTTTTCAATAAACGACTCAACATGTTTTAACTCTCGGATATAACAATCGAGAATATTCATTTCAAACGTTATCATGCGTTGAACAACAGGATCATCATAGTGATGACGTAGCCCTTCACGGGCACTGACATTTTTTAAATTAAGTGATTGAGATGGTAAGTTATATTGACTATCGGTATTAACCACATGAGCCTTTAAGCTTGCACCATGTCGCATGAAGTGTGTTCGCCGACGAAGTAAATCGCGCGTGGCGCGGTATTCGCTTGGATAGTTATAAGCGAGGGGGAA
>NZ_BAAJLX010000051.1:0-607 GCF_057543495.1 Colwellia sp. SU-HH01217
AGTGTAGTTTACTACATGAGTGATAAAGCAACACAGTCTACAGACTAAAAAACAAGAAACTACTTAGGGTTGTATGGTTAAGTGACTAAGCGTATGTGGTGGATGCCTTGGCAGTTAGAGGCGATGAAGGACGTGTTAATCTGCGATAAGCGTAGTTAAGGTGATAAAAACCGTTATAGACTACGATTTCCGAATGGGGAAACCCACTGACATAAGTCAGTATCATTAAGTGAATTCATAGCTTAATGAAGCGAACCAGGAGAACTGAAACATCTAAGTACCCTGAGGAAAAGAAATCAACCGAGATTTCGTTAGTAGCGGCGAGCGAACGCGAATCAGCCCTTAAGCTTATTGGGCGCTAGTGGAATGTTCTGGAAAGGACAACGATACAGGGTGATAGTCCCGTACACAAAAGCAACCTTTAGGTGAAATCGAGTAGGACGGAGCACGTGAAACTTTGTCTGAATATGGGGGGACCATCCTCCAAGGCTAAATACTACTAACTGACCGATAGTGAACCAGTACCGTGAGGGAAAGGCGAAAAGAACCCCTGTGAGGGGAGTGAAATAGAACCTGAAACCGCATACGTACAAGCAGTGGGAGCCAG
>NZ_BAAJLX010000052.1:0-602 GCF_057543495.1 Colwellia sp. SU-HH01217
AATTGTTAAATAAGGACAAAAAATAGTTGGTTTTTGCTCCTTCGTCACTTATTTTAACCAACTATTTTATTGCCTGTTAACAGGGCGTTATAAAGCTAGGGAAGGTTTGGCACATGAGAAAACTATCAGCAGTAATTTTTGTTAGCTTTATATTATTCCAATGGGCAAATTTTGCTCAAGCATCCACTATTCAAGACGCATACGATAATCATAAAAGTGATATTCAGGTTCAAGGGAGCGGCACGGTTGTTCGTATATTAAATGATGACAATAAAGGTTCTCGCCACCAAAAATTCATCCTTAAACTTTCATCGGGTCAAACGATTTTAATTGCTCACAACATCGACATTGCTCCGAGAATAAATTCAATTTCAAATGGTGACCAAGTCCAATTTTATGGCGAATATGAGTGGAATAAAAAAGGTGGTGTAGTTCACTGGACTCATAAAGATCCAAAAGGGTATCATGTTGGCGGTTGGTTGAAGCACAAGGGTAAAACGTACCAATAGCTTTATAACAAGTCATTTAAGCAGGACAAAAAACAGTTGGTTTTTGCTCGTGCCTCGCTTATTTTAACCAACTATTTTATTGCCTCTTAATGA
>NZ_BAAJLX010000053.1:0-591 GCF_057543495.1 Colwellia sp. SU-HH01217
TAGCACTCTAGCTTGGAGATGAATTTGAATAATATAGATGTATTTAATTGTGCTGCTATGGAAATATTTCATATTTGCTTAGAGAATTTTCCTATATCAACAAAAGTAAAACCATCGCAAATCGGAATTGATGTGTCTGGTTATTTTAAGCTTTCAGAAGATAATGTAGCGCTTTTCAATGATTTCACAAATATTGATGAAATTTGCAAGTATACTTTGTGGTGGTTAAAAGATGAGAGCTATATTCGTATAAGTTCTCCAATGGCGGACGGCAGTTGCTCAATTGTATTGGCGGAAAAAGGGCTTGTTGCTATTAATAAAACACCTACAGTACTCGAAAATAAAAAGTCTTTTAAAGAACTTTTCTTTACAGGTTTATCAACATTACCATTTAATATTACATCGGGTGTAATGACTGAGTTTTTCAAAACTGCCAGCTAACAAGGCATTAAAGTCGGACTTGTAACAGTTTGCTCGGTTCCGCTTCGCTTCACATTTTAGCAAACTATTACAAGCCGCTTAATGTGGCGTTAGTTGTACAAAGATAAATGGAGTTTATATGTTCGGTAAGTCTAAATATTTAAGCTGGGT
>NZ_BAAJLX010000054.1:0-538 GCF_057543495.1 Colwellia sp. SU-HH01217
CAATAGTGTTTTATTTAGCTGCCACTAGGCAGCTAATTTGTCAGGCAATTTACATCATCATCTACTTCGCTATGTCGGTGAGCCATTAAACAAACGTTTACGGCAAACACATATAGAGGCTCTCTTATTGTGATCTCATCACGGCCTGTTTAGTTTATCCATAGGGTAAACAGGGGCACTAGACATTTATCGGTTAACCCTACACTGGTACTATTCAAGCAAAATGATTCATTGGTGTTAAACAACGTTCAGTTAGTTTCAGACTCAGTTAAGGTGTAAACGAGTTTGCTTATTGCAATAATGCGCACCAATGGCGTGTCTAATCAAGCTGTGAGGCTTAGACTACTTGGCATAATAATCATCAAAATATTAACCAATAAAAACAGGGGCGATGATTATGAAAATGCTCTTACTCATCCAGTTAGACGTTCAGCTCACGCCATTGTGCGACTTAATCCTTTAAAAACTTATCTTCATCAAATACCTGTTTATCTCTGAGCATAAAATAAATACAACGACCTATTTTATGTGCCAAGGC
>NZ_BAAJLX010000055.1:0-526 GCF_057543495.1 Colwellia sp. SU-HH01217
CTAATTAACAGGACAAATTACAGTTGGTTTTTGCTCCTGCGTCGCTTATTTTAACCAACTGAAATTTGCCCATTATTAGGGCGTTATGTTTAAAGAATTAGTTTACACTTGAATTGATATTTTATCGGTAATAATCAAAGGAGATCTACATGGAACACGTTCAACCTTCAATATTTAAATTAAATAATGATATGCGTTATACGATAAGTAAATGGCTAATAACTTTAGCAACGATTTATTGCCTTATCCAAACACATTGGGATTTAAAAGTGATTGGATTAGGGGGGCATTTTTTAAATAATGGCTCCTTTCAATGTGCTTTGCTATTTATTGTCATTGGGTACTTAAACTCTATAAGACATAAAATTAAGACACCGAGTTAATTTAAACATAACAAGCAAATAAACAAGGACTAAAAACAGCGGGCTGTTCGCTTCGCTCCATTTTAGCCCACTATTTTTAGCCTGTTATTTGGGCGTTAGACGGTAACCCCCAGTGTGGTGTTTTTGGATACCATTGTGGAAAT
>NZ_BAAJLX010000056.1:0-499 GCF_057543495.1 Colwellia sp. SU-HH01217
TAAATGGAGAACACCTTGGATCCCGCATTTTATACTCTTGCTGGTGCTCTTGGAGGGATGTTAATTACGCAAGTTGCCAACTATTTCCTTGAAGATAAAAAAGCAAAAAATTCGCTCAATATTAAACAGGCCGAACTAGACAACAATAAGCATCATGACTTATTAAAGGCACGCCGAACTGCATATGGTAATTATTTAGAGGCTATTGATAAAACTCTAGCAACAGAACCTAAAGATTTATCTAAGACCGTAGGGCCTCTGTATGCGGCTTTAATTGTTGCAAGTGATGATACAACAAACAAAATAAATGCAGTCTTTGGCATTATTAAAAAGAAAGACTTTGAAACGGATGATTTCTTAGCAGCCAAGAAAGAGCTACTAAAATCTATGCAGTCAGAGTTGCAACTTTAAATATAACAAGTCGTTTAAAAGGACAAAAAACAGTTGGCTTTTGCTCCTTCGTCGCTAATTTTAGCCAACTATTTTATTGCCTCTTAAC
>NZ_BAAJLX010000057.1:0-465 GCF_057543495.1 Colwellia sp. SU-HH01217
AAAACAGTTGGCTTCGCTTCGCGATTATAGCCAACCATTTTTCGCCCATTAATTGAGGCGTTATAAGGCCTAAACATGACTCTTGCGCAAATTGCCTTTTTAGTTCTCTGGCCTATCTTTTCGCTAATAGGAATAATAGCTGTGTACAAAAATAAGAAGCATAATGGCAAAGAGCGCTTTATGTTCTCAGTTATCTTTTTAATTGTTCCTATTTTTGCAGCATTGCTTTATCTTTTAGTAACATATCGCACTAAAGTGTTTTTTTGGTCTAACTCCGCAACAAAAGATCAAATGTGGATTGCAGACTCCGATATTGGTCACGATTCAACTGGTGGAGACTCTGGAACTAGTGGTGGAGAATAGGCGCTTATAACAAGCTAATTAACAGGACAAATTACAGTTGGTTTTTGCTCCTGCGTCGCTTATTTTAACCAACTGAAATTTGCCCATTATTAGGGCGTTAGC